>DASRES010000087.1 GCA_035651955.1 Acidimicrobiia bacterium | reverse complement strand
GCTCACGCTCCCGGACGAGACCGTCGTGCACACCGGCCACGGTGACGACACGACGATCGGCGCCGAGGCACCCCACCTCGACGAGTGGATCGCGCGCGGCAACTGACGCCGTGTGCGCGCGCCGTCACTCCGTGGCCGCGTACCCGTCGCTGCGGAGCGAGACGTAGCCGACGCCCTGGACCACGGTCAGCCCGCGCCAGCGGTCGGCCCTGACGTACCCGCTCGCCATCGCGATCCGCAGCGACCCGGTCGCGTGGACACCGCCCCAGCCGTCCAGGACCGCGAGGCCGGAACCGTCCGCCTGGACGAATAGCGACCGAGCGATGTCCCACCCGTGCCAGTACGGCAACGCGAACGGGCGCGCCGTCCCGGAGACGTGGAGGCCGCCCCACCCGTCGAGCACGTACACGCCGGTGGAGTGGATGCCGTCGGCGGACGACAGCGCGACCACACGGCCGATGTCCCATCCGGGCCAGTACGTCGACGGCGCGGGGAGCGAAGCTGCCGTCCCGGACGTGTGGAGCCCGCCCCACGCATCCAGCACGACGATCCCGCGACCGTCGCGGGTGATCGCGACCGAACGCGCGATGTCCCAGTTCGGCCAGTACGCGTTCGGGACGGGGATCGACACCGCGTCACCGAACTCGTGCACGGCGCCGAACCCGTCGAGCACCACGTACCCGCCGCCGTCGGGCGTCACGGCGATGTCGCGCGCGATCTCGAAGCTGAACGCCGGCGATCCGTAGTCCGGTGCACCGCCGAACGCGCTCACGTGACCGTCGCCGTTCAGCACGTAGTAGCCGCCGCGCGGGTTCGCCGCCACCGCACGGCCGGGCTGGCGCAGCGCGAGCGGGCAGCCGACCGCGAAGAACGGGCTGCCGACGCCGAGCGCGTCAGGCGGACAGGCGCTCGGCAGACCGGCGAAGAGCAGCATCCGGTTGTAGAGCCCGAGCACCTTCGTCGCGTACGTCGGGTCCATCGCCCAGTTGCCGTTGCCCATCTGGCTCCACGTGGGCGCGACGCCGCGCTTGAAGAACGTGTTGTAACCGGTGGGGCCGAGCGGGTCGACGAGCGGGAAGTGGAGCTGCTGCCACGTCACGGTCGGGTCCGCGTAGAGCCGCAAGTGCTGGATCTGCGCGCGCACGCCGAGCTGCGCCGTCGGCGCCTGGAACACGGTGCACCCGCCGCACGCGTTCATGCCGGCGAAGTTGTTGTACCAGGGCCGGACCATCCCGTAGTCCGGGAAGTCGAACCAGCCCGTCTCGACGATCGACTGCGCGAACGCGACGTCGCCGCGCACGTTCTCCGCGTTCCCCTCGTCGACGTAGTACTGCGCGAGGACGTCGATCGGCACCGTCGCGCGATACGCGGAGCTCGTGTTCGCGCGGAAGAACGCGGCGAGCTGCGCGGCGGTCAGTCTCGACGTTCCCATCACCGGCTGGCCGCTCGTGTCGACCGCTCCCGCGGGCGTGCTGCCCGCGACGACGGGGACGACGAGCGCGGCGGCGAGCGCGAGAGCAGCGACGAGCGACGGGAGGCAGCGGCGCAGACGCATGATCAGCCGGGGATATCGACCCGTTCGCGAGGTGCCTTGAGCGGGCCGCGACGAGCGCGCGGACGCTACTCAGCAGGCGACATCGGAACAATGGTGCATTCTTCCAGCGCGCACCGGGACCCGTCTGCGCCGCGGTGTGGCGGGCCATCGACGAAACGTGTCGGGCGCTCGGGTACGCTGACATGCGCACGCCAGGAAGTGGAGGGGCCGGCGATGAAGGTCGCGATCAAGCACGCCCGTTGGATGGTGGCGGTGGCCGCCGCGCTGTTCGTGCTCGCGCTGCCAACGGTCGCGTGGGCCGCGAGCGCGACGCAGACGACTTGCTACCCGAACTGCCAGCCGCCCGCGAGCGTGCTCGGCGAGACGACCACGCCGACGACGGCTGGCGCGACGACGGCCGTCGAGGGCGCGCAGGCCTCGAACGGCTCGTCGCTGCCGTTCACCGGTGCCGACATCGCCGGTCTCACGGCGATCGGCGTCGTCGCGATCGGCGTGGGCTACGCGATGCACCGCCGGGCCCGCACCCGCACCCGCATCCAGGGCTGACGGCCGCGCGGGCGCCGGCCGGCCTGGCCGACTCCTCGCCCGCACTTCACACGGTCCTCACAAGGGTGCCGTTGACTGAGCGTCGACACGCCCCCTTCAGGAGGACACGATGAAGAAGACCCTCGTCGCACTCGTCGTCGCAGCCGTCGTGCTCGGCGGCGTCGGGGTGGCCTGGTCGGCGACCTCGGGCGGCGGCACGTCGTCCGGGCCGGCCGCGACCCCCGACGCTGTGACCGCGGCCGCCGCGACCGCCACCGGCGCGCACCCCGCCCTGCGGCGCATGCTCGCCGCGCTCGCCGTCAAGACCGCGGCGGACACGATCCACGTCGACCGCAAGACCCTCGTGCAGGAGCTTCGCTCCGGGAAGTCGATCGCGGACGTCGCGAACGAGCACAACGTCTCGCCCGACACCGTGAGCAAGGCCATCGTCGACGCCGCGACCAACCGGCTCTCGAGCCTCCAGTCGAGCGGCAAGCTCACCGCCGACCAGGTCCAGAAGATCGAGCAGCGACTCCCCCAGGCCGTCGACAAGCTCGTCAACCACAAGGGCACGGCGAAGGGCACGGCGCGCGCACGGTTGCGCCAGCAGGTGCTGAAGGGCGCGCTGCAGACCGCGGCGGACACGATCCACATCGACCGCGCGACCCTCGTGCAGGAGCTGCGGTCCGGGAAGTCGATCGCGGACGTCGCGAACGAGCACAACGTCTCGCCCGACACGGTGAGCAAGGCCATCGTCGACGCCGCGACGAAGCAGCTCTCGAGCCTCCAGTCGAGCGGCAAGCTCACCGCGGACCAGGTCCAGAAGATCGAGCAGCGACTCCCCCAGGCCGTCGACAAGCTCGTCAACCGGACACGCGGTCAGCACGCGCCCGCGACGACGAACGGCACCGGCGGCGACGCGCAGCAGTCGAGCATCGCAGCCTGAACCGGACGCGCCACCCCTGGCGCGCGGAGACGAAGGAGCGGCCGGTACCCCCGCCGGCCGCTCCTTCTGTCAGTCGTCGTGAACGTGCCGATGGTGCGACGGGTGGTCGTTCCCGTGACACCAGGAACCCGACGGCACGTCGTCGCAGACGTCGTCCATCGTCCGCTCGCGCGGCAACGGCATCAGCTGCACGACCGTCTGGCGCGGGTAGTGCATCCCCGGCGTGTCGGCACAGGGCCCGAACACCTGCGTGTCGCAGATGACCTGCGCGGCGAGCGGGCTCGACAGGTCGGCGCCCTGGTTCGCGACGCCGCACGTCGCGTGGGTCGTCTGCAGGTTCGCCGGCGCGCTCGACACGACCCCCGAACGATCGCGGTTGTCGTGCCAGCAGTTGCCCGGGGTGTGGAGCCCGCTCACGTCCCCGAGGTCACCGTTGGTCACGTTGCCGAAACCGCCGTTGCTCGCGAAGTCGTTGTGGGCGACCTCGTTGCCCCAGTCGTCGAAGTAGCAGAGCCCCGGCGACTGCTGCGTCCCGCCCTGGCAGTGCGCGATCGGAGGCGGCGTCTCCGTGTCGGGATACGGGACGAGCAGCACGCCCCACGCGCCGTTGCGCTCGATGCGGTTGCCCGTGATCGTGTCGAAGCGGCCGCCGGCGACGACGATCCCCGTGCCGACGGGTCCGAGCTCCGCGGTCCCCGAGCCGGGGACGTTCGGGTTGTCGTTGTCGTGGATCCAGTTGTCGCGGAAGAACGTGCACGAGCGCGCGCCGGACGTTCCCGGGCACGAGCCGTCCTGCGGCGGCGGCGCGTCGTCGTTGTTCTGGCTGTTCGTCGAGATGCCGGTCTTGTTGTGGTCCCACTCCGAGTCCTCGAGCACGAGGTGACCGCCGGAGTTCGTCCCCGAGTACCCGAGCGCCGAGTTCTGTGCGTGCGCGTCGGTGACGACCGCGTTGCAGTCGGGACAGGCGCCGATGTAGTAGCTCGCGTCGGCCATGTTGCTCGCGTACGTGTGCGCGATGAGGCCCGGCCCGCGTGAGTTGCTCGCGAAGATCCCGTACTCGCCCGCGGGCGCGTTGGCGCCGCCGTAGTAGGTGCTCGTCGCGGACAGGTACGCGCCGCGGTACGAGCCGAGGTGCACCGAGCCGCTGCCGTCTCCGCCGTTGAACCACACCTGGTTGCCGCCGCCGCCCGCGCCGGTCAGGAAGTTGCACACGGTCATGTTCTCGACGGTCACGCCGTCGGCCTCGTAGACCTCGACGCCGTTGCGCCCGAGCGGCCGGCTGTCGGGTCCCGGCGGCCCCGGGTCCTGCGCGGCCGGTGAGGCGTCGCACGGCGCCGAGCCGGGCTTCGTACCGTCGACGATCACGCGGTTGCGATCGAGGCCGCGCAGGTGGATGTCGGGTGTGCGGATCATCACGCCCGCGCCCGACACGTCGGGCGCGACGAGATGGCCGGTGTAGTCGCCCCGCTCGTGGTAGTCGCCGGGCGCGACGAGGATCCAGTCTCCCGGCCGGGCGGCGTCGACCGCGGCCTGGATCGACGTGTACTGCCCTTGCCTGCGGTGCCACGTACCGACCTGGAGCGTGCGCGGTTTTGCGTCGTGCGCGTTCGCGTTCGCGTCGTGTGCCGACGCGACGCTCGCGGGAACGACCGCCGTCGCGAGCGCGCCGAGCGCAACGAGCACCGCGCGCATCCATCTCGTCATGCGTGCCTCCCCCCGGCCGCGCCCGGACCGGCGCAGCGTACGACGCGGGGCGGGGATCAGCGAATGACGGTCGACGGGTTGGGTCCGGGCGTGTGCGGGAGCGCGCTGCCCGCGACCCACTGCGCCCACGTCATGTTCCAGTCCTTCATCGCGGTGTCGGTCGTGTCGGGCGGGCGGCCCGTGCCCACGACGTTCACGATGTCGCCGCGCTGGCTGAAGTTGAAGAAGTTGGCGGCGGCGTCGGGCGCGAGGTTCACGCAACCGTGCGAGACGTTCGTGTGCCCCTGCTCGCTCACGGACCACGGCGCCGCGTGCACGTACTCGCCGTGATCGCTGATCGCCACGTCCTGGAACACGGTCTCGTAGTAGCCGTCGGGCGAGTTGCGCGGGATCCCGTTCGTCGCGGAGTCCATGACCACGCTCGGCTGCTTGTTGAGCACGATGTGGATCCCGCTCATGGTCGGGTACTTCTCGCGGCCGAGGCTCGCCGGGTAGGACGCGATCTGCTGGCCGTTGTCGTAGACCGTGAACGTGTGCGCGTTCGCGTCCGCGATGCTCACGTGCGCGTCACCGATGTGGAAGTGCACGCTGTGAAGGTCGCTGCCCCACACGCCGTTGCCGGCGTCGACGCCGCTCATGTCGGCGATGACGGCGACATCGGTGTTCGCGGGCCAGTACGTCGCCGGCCGGAAGTCGACCTCCTTGTCGCCGAACCAGTGCCACGCACCCGTGATGGGCTTCGACGCCTGCACGACGAGGTGCTGCTCGACGGCGGCCTTGTCCGCGACCGACTGGTGGAACTTGACGATCACCGGCATCCCGACGCCGACGGTGTCGTTGTCGCCCGGCGTCATGGTCCACGACAGGTTCGCGCTCGGCGTCAACGTGGTGAACGCCGACTGCACGTCACGCTGGCGACCGTGGTCGTCGACGACGCGCACGTCGATCTGGTAGCGCGTCGACGGCTCGAGCGACGGTGCTCCCGCGTACCACAGGGAGCCGTCGGCGACGGTCATGCCCGCGACGGTGACGCCCGCGGGATCACGCAGCTGCGCACCGAGGATGCGCGCGTGATCGACCTGCACCTGCACGCGCTGCGACAGCGCGACGCCCGTCGCGCCGTCGGGCGGCGTGAACGTCACGGCGGCAGGAGCGGACGACGTGACGCGCTTCGCCGTCGCACTCTGCGCGTGCTCGCTCGACGACGAGGGCGCGAGCCGCCACGTGGCCGCGCCGATGCCACCGAGCACCGCGAGCGTGAGGACGACGATGCCGCCTCTCCGTGCCTGTCGCTTCGTCATACGTGGGGGGAATCCGTATCGCGGCGCCGCGTCGTGAACCCTGCATGATCGCCGCGGAAGGTCGGCGTGGCAAGCCGCCTACCCACCGCGCGGACAGGGCAGTCCTGCCGCGTCGGCCGCGCGTAGCTACCCGGACGGGATCCGCACGCGACCCGTACGCATCGCGTCGCGGCCGTTCACCGACGCGATGCGCACGACGTCGCCGGTGTGCGGCGCGTGCACCATGAGGTGACCGCCGAGGTACAACCCGACGTGGCCGAGGTCGTCCCCGAAGAAGACGAGGTCGCCGGGGCGGAGGTCGTTCGAGCGGATGCGCTCGGTTTGTCCGTACTGGGTGGCGGCGAAGTGTGCCAGGTGCGCGCCTTGCGTGGCCCATGCGGCCATGGTCAGCCCCGAGCAGTCGTACGCGTCGGGACCGGCTGCCGCGAAGACGTACGGCTTGCCTGCCTGCGCGAGCGCGAACGCGACGACGTCGAGATCCGCGTCGGGCGCCGCGTCCCACGCCGCCCGCAACCGCGGAGCGTCGACGTGCTCGCGTCGTCTGACCTCGCCGACCACGGCGTCCTCGGCCGCGGTCGCGCGCTGCGTGGCATCGATCAACGCCGCACCGCGCAGTGCCACACCGGTCGCGGCCTGATCGCGAGCGGCCAGCGCGGCGTCTCGCGCGTCGAACAGCGCCCTCGACCCGACGCTGCCGTCACGGGGGTCGAGTCGGCGCGTCGGACCGCCCGCGGCGACGGTCGCGTCGACCGTGTCGTACGCCGCCTGCGCCGTGGCGAGGGTGGCCTGGGCGGCACCGAGTCCGAGGCGGTCGAGCGTCACCGCGGCTCGCGCGTCCTGCCAGGAGCGCGCCAGGGCGGCCAGGGCATCGCTGTGCGGTCCCGCCGCGGCCGCGCCGGCAGGCGCGGCAACGAGGCCGACGACGGCGGTGACGAGCAGCACGACGAGGAGGGCGGCCTGGGCGCGGGCGCGCGCGAGGACGGCGCAGGAATCGGACATGTGCCGCGGATCGTACGCTCATCGCGGCGAGACGACCACAGTTCGTGGTCGAAATGAGCCGATCAGCCCACGATGCCGACCTTCGGCTCGTGGTGGACCGGACGAGCCGTCAGCTCGGCGAGCCGGGCGAGGAGGTCCTCGCGCACCGCCTTGCACGCGGGGTCGGCCCACCGGTTCACGAGCTCGCCGGGGTCGTCCTCGAGGTCGTACAGCACGCCTCCGTCGGCGACGTCGAGGTTGTTCGTGAGCTTGTGCCGGCGCGTCGTGATCGTCCGCAACGACGTCTTGAAGACGATGTCGAAGTCGTCCTCGGTCAACACGGCGTCGCGCGCGGACGTGTCGTGCAGGGGGCGACCCTCCATGTGGTCGGGCACGGGCACGCCGACCGCTCGGAGCGCGGTCGCCGCGAGGTCGATCGTGCCGACCGGGTCGTCGCGCACCGCGCCCGGGTCGAAGCCGGGCCCCCGCGCGATCAACGGGACGCGCAGCAGGTCGTCGTAGTGCAACGGCCCCTTGAACATCATCTGGTGGTGCCCGAGGAACTCGCCGTGGTCGGTCGTCATGATCACGAGCGTGTCGTCGGCCATGCCGCGCTCGTCGAGCACCGCGAGGACACGGCCGATCTGGTGGTCGATCTGGGTGACCATGCCGTAGTAGCCCGCGGTCATCAGCGCGAGCTCCTCACGCGAGTAGTTCGCACCGCCGGGATTGGCGAAGTCGAACAGCGAGCCCGCGCCGCCGCCGGTCGTCCAGAAGCGGTGCAAGGGCGGCTTCGCGTCGAACTCGTCGGGGTGCGGCTCGGGGAGCACCTCGAGCACGTCCTCGGGCGCGTACTCGTCGCACCACGGCTCGGGCGCGTCCATCGGATGGTGCGGGTCGGTGAAGCTCACCCACGCGAAGAACGGACCGTCGACGTCGCGCAGCCACTCGATCGCGCGCTCGGCGATCCAGGTCGTCGGGTGATCCTCCTCGTCGAGGCGGTTCCGCCACGTCTGCGTCCGGTCCCAAGCCCGGCCCGCGGCCTCGGGCTGCATGGCGGCGAGACGCGCGCGCCCCTTGTCGGCCCCGTCGCGGAACAGGAAGCGCCCGTAGTGCAGACCCATGGGGGCGGGGCCGAAGCACCAGTTCCAGTTGCCCTGCAGCGGCGCCATCCGGAGGTTGTGCCCGAACAGGACGAGCTCGACGTGCTCGAAGCCGAAGTACGGCCCCGTCCACCCGTCGGGCATGGTCATCGAGCCCTCGACCGACTCGAGCCGCCCGGTCGGCACGAACGGGAACACGGACGCGAAGTGCGCCTTGCCGAACAGCGCGGTCCGCATGCCCGCGCTCGCGAGGTGCGTCGCGACCGACGCGTCGACGGCGCGCTCCGGCAGATCGATGCCGTTGCACGTCACCCCGTGCGTCGACGGGTAGGTCCCGGTGAGGATCGTGGCGCGCGCCGGCTGGCAGAACGGGTTCTGGGTGCGCGCGGCGTCGAAGCGGGTCCCGGCCGCGGCCAGCGCGTCGATGTTCGGCGTCCGGCAGACCGGGTTGCCGTACGCGCCGATCGAGTCGGCGCGCTGCTGATCCGTCGTGAGGAGCAGGACGTTCATGCGGGCCTCCCGCGCGTCGTCGTGTCGCCCAGGGAAACCTATTGCAGAGGGTCTGAAAAATCCATAGCCTCTCGTACGTGACGGTGGAGATCCCGGTCGACGGGCGTGCGGCGCGCTCGGCGCGGACCCGGGCCGCCGTCGTCGACGCGCTGCTCACGCTGCTCGAGGAGGGTGAGCTGCGACCCACCGTCGGCCGCATCGCGGAGCGCGCCGGCATCTCGGCCCGCTCCGTGTACGTGCACTTCGACGACCTCGACGACCTCTTCGCCGCCGCCGCGCACCGGCAGACCGAGCGGTTCGGCTCGCTCGTGGAGGACGTCCCGGCCGGCGCGCCGCTCGCGGACCGGGTCGACGCGTTCGTCCGGTCGCGCGCGCGTGTGCTCGAGGCGATCGCGCCCGTTCGCCGCGCCGCGTTGCTCCACGAACCGTTCCTGCCCGCGCTCGCGCGGTTGCTCGACGCAGCGCGCGGGCACGAGCGGCGCGAGGTCGAGCATGCGTTCGCGCCCGAGCTCGCCACGTTGAAGGCGGACACACGGCGTCGCGTGTGCGCCGCACTCGACGTGGCGACGGGCTGGCCCGCGTGGGAGACGTTGCGGACGCATCACGGCCTGTCGCCGGCCGTCGCGCGCCGCACGATGACCGAGACGGTCCACGCGATCGTGAACAGACGGAGGGACTCCTGATGGACGTGCTGCGCACACCCGACGACCGCTTCCGCAACCTGCCCGACTGGCCCTACGAGCCGCGCTACGTCGACGTCGCCCGCGACGCCGGTGCGCCCGGCGGCGAGACGCTGCGCGTGCACTACGTCGACGAGGGACCGCGAGACGCGCCGCCGGTGCTCCTGCTGCACGGTGAGCCGTCGTGGAGCTACCTGTACCGCACGATGATCCCCGTCATCACGGATGCCGGGTTGCGCGCGGTCGCGATCGACCAGGTCGGCTTCGGCCGCTCCGACAAGCCTGCGAAGCGGACCGACTACACCTACCAGCGCCACGTCGACTGGATGCGCGCGGCCGTCGACGCGATCGACCTGCGGGACGCGACGTTCGTCGGCCAGGACTGGGGCGGGCTGATCGGTCTCCGGATCGTCGCGGCCGAGCCGGACCGGTTCGCGCGCGTCGTCGCCGCGAACACGTTCCTGCCGACCGGCGACCGCCATCCCGGTGACGCGTTCCTCGCGTGGCAGCGCTACTCGCAGGAGACGCCGGACTTCCACGTCGGCGGGATCGTGAAGGGGGGCTGCACGTCGAAGCTGTCCGACGCGGTCGTCGCGGCGTACGACGCGCCGTTCCCGGACGACTCCTACAAGGAGGGAGCCCGCCAGTTCCCGATGCTGGTGCCGACGTCACCCGACGACCCGGCCGCCGAGCCGAACCGCGAGGCGTGGAAGGTCTTCGAGGCGTGGGAGAAGCCGTTCCTCACCGCGTTCAGCGACCAGGACGCGATCACGCGCGGCGGCGAGAAGGTGTTCCAGTCGGTCGTTCCGGGGGCCCGCGGGCGCGCGCACCCGACGATCACGGGCGGCGGGCACTTCCTCCAGGAGGACAAGGGCGAGGAGCTCGCCCGCGTCGTCGTCGACTTCGTCCGATCCACGAGCTGAGACGGCCACCCGGTCGCGCCGTTGGTACACAAGTCGCGCCTATGACCGCGACTTGTGTACCAACGCGGCGGTAGGTGAGGCGCGCGTTCTACCCGCGCGCGCTCACGCGGTCTCGAGCTGCATGCGCTCGTACTCCGCGCCGGTGTCCTCCCAGTCCTCGAATTGCAGGACGCCGAGCTCGCCGAAGCGCGCCCGCAGCCAACCGTCGCCGGCGTCGAGGAGCCCGAGCTTCTTCAGGTTCGGGACGATCTTCGAGAACAGCAGCTTGCGGAACTCCCGCTGCATCTCGGAGTGCAGCATGACATCGCAGCACTCGCGGACGGGCAGCCCGGCCCACTCCCACACCTCCTGCGTGAGGAAGCGGTCGCGCATCTTCACGGCGGCCTCGTAGCAGAACTCCTGGCGCTCGCGGATCTCGGCGCCGCTGAGCTCGCGATACGCCTCCTGGAGCGACAGCACGCCGAACGCGACGTGGCGGGCCTCGTCGGCCATGACGTAGCGCGTGATCTGCTTGAGCAGCGGGTCGGGCGACGTCTGGTACTGGAAGCCGAACGCGGCGAGCGCGAGCCCTTCGATCATGATCTGCATGCCGAGGTACGTCATGTCCCAGCGCGGGTCGGACACGACGTCGTCGAGCAGCGCGCGCAGGTGCAGGTTGATCGGGAACTCGTGCGCGAGCTTGGTCTTCAGGTAGCGCGCGTACACCTCGACGTGGCGCGCCTCGTCCATCACCTGGGTCGCCGCGTAGTACTTGGCGTCGATCCACGGCACCTGCTCGACGATCTTCGCCGTGCAGATGAGCGCGCCCTGCTCGCCGTGCATGAACTGCGACAGCGTCCAGGCCTGGGCGGCGGCACCGAGGTCGTACCACTCGTCCTCGGTGAGCTTCTCGAACGGTGTCCCCACGCGGTCGATCACCATCGTCGTGTTCATCGGGTTGTTCGGGTCGCGTGCGATCTTCCACGGGTCGACGTCGATGTCCCAGTCGATGTCCGTCGCGACGTTCCACATGGACGTCTTTGCCTTCTCGTACAGCTTCACGAGGGCGGGACGGCTCTGCTCGTAGTTCCACGTGAACAAGGTGTCGCCGACCGACCGCACCGCGTGGATCGCGTCGCGCTTGTCGGCATCGGAGATCGTCTCGGCGAGCTCGTCGAGCGTGCCCGACCGGAGGTCGTCGTCGTGCGCGTCCATGCCTGCTCCTCACGCCGCGGGTGAACCTCGATCGATTGTCCCACTCATCCACCGGTCGCGCCGGGCCACGGTGGACGATGGGTGCATGCGCCGCACCCGCATCGTGGCCACGCTCGGTCCCGCGACGCGCGATCCGGCGACCGTGCGCGGCGTGGTCGAGGCGGGTGCGGACGTCGTCCGTCTGAACGCGGCGCACGACCGGCCCGACGTCCACGTCGCGACGGCGGCGACCGCGCGTGAGCAGGCCGGCACGGTCGGCGTGACCGTCGGCGTGCTCGTCGACCTGCCGGGACCGAAGATGCGCACGGGTGCGGTCGTCGACGGCGAGGTCGAGCTCGAACCGGGAGCGATCTTCGTGCTCGGCCCGACGGAAGGCCCGGGCGACGCCGGCCGGGTCGCGACGACGATCCCCGAGCTCGCGTCGTTCGTCGGACCCGGCGACGACATCTACCTGGCCGACGGCGCGATCGCGCTCCACGTCACGCGCGTCGACGGCGACGACGTCGTGACCGACGTCGTGCGCGGCGGCGCCCTGCGGTCCCGCAAGGGCATGTTCGTGCCCGGTGCCGAGCGGCGCGTCCCGCCGTTCACGGCAGCCGACGAGGCCGCGCTCGACATGGCGGCCGCGATCGGCGCCGACTTCGTCGGCCTGTCGTTCGTCCGATCGGCGGACGACGTCGCCGCGATGCGCCGTCGTGTCAGTGCGCATCCGCGGCCCCCGCAGCTCGTCGCGAAGATCGAGACGCGCGCGGCGCTCGGCGACCTCACCGCGATCGTCGCCGCGGCCGACGCGGTGATGGTGGCGCGCGGTGACCTCGGGATCCAGGTCGACCTGGCGCGCGTCGCGTTGCTGCAGAAGGAGATCATCCAGGTGTGCAACCTGTCGGGGACGCCCGTCATCACCGCGACGCAGATGCTCGAGTCGATGACGGACGCGCCGCTGCCGACGCGTGCCGAGGTGACGGACGTCGCGAACGCGGTGCTCGACGGGACGGACGCGCTGATGCTGTCGGAGGAGACCGCGGTCGGCGCGTATCCCGTCCAGACGGTCACGACGATGGCACGCGTCGCGGTGGCGGCCGAGGCGTGGCCCCGTGCGCGCGCGACACCGGCCGGCGCGCTCGGCGGTGACGACGCGACGGGATGGGCGGTCGCGCACGCGGCGATCGCGGCGGCCGAGGACCTGGGCGTCGCCGCGATCCTCAGCCCGACCCGTACGGGAGCGACGCCACGCCGGCTGGCCGCGTTCCGGCCGCGGGTGCCGATCGTCGCGCTGTCACCCTCCGAGCACGTGCTCGCCGGTCTCGGCGTGACGTGGGGCGTGCAGGCGTGCCGGGGCAGCGAGAGCGGCGACACGGACGACGTCGTCGAGCGCGCGATCGACGACGCGCGCGCCGCCGGGCTCGTGCAGCAGGGGCGGCTCGTCGCGGTCGTCGCCGGCTCACCCGGGAGCGGTGCCGGCACGACCGACCTCGTCCGCGTGGTGCGCGCCTGACCCCCGGAACCTTCATGCGTCGTTCAGCGTCGTAGAGCGACAACGAGCGACGCATGAACGGGGTGACGGGTCAGGACGCCGCGTCGGCCAGGGGGCCGTACGGGAACGTCGTGAGCCGTTCGTAACCGGTCTCGGTGACGAGCAGCGTGTCCTCCACGTGGACGCCCGCGTGACGGATCGAGACCGCGACGACGATGCCGGGCGCGAGCGTGACGTCGTCGTCGAGCAGCTCGTCGCCCGTCCCGACGCCACGGATCTCGACGCCGTCGCCGCATTGGAGATCGCCCACGCGCGTGCCCGGACGTACGAGCGGGACGATCCGGTCGCGCTGGTTCGTCCACGCCCGCCACGCGTCCCGCGGCGCGTCGCCGGGCTCGCCGCACACCCACGTCCGCGCGAGCCGTCCCTCCCAGCCGTGCGCGAGCACGCCGACGGTCGCGTCGACGAGGTCGCCGGCGGCGACCGTGCGGGCCGTCGCGAACGCGCGCGCCGAGCCGTCGACCACCACGGAGAACACCGGGTCGAACGCGGGTGTCGTCACGCCCTGCTCGGACGACGCCTCGACGAACGCGCCGACGAGGTCGCGCTCGCGGACGCCGGGACGCAGCGAACCGAGCGCGCACGACAGCGCATGCTCGGCGACCGCGACCGCGTCGCGGATCGCGACGACGTCGTCCGCGGTCTTGAAGCGGCGCACCCGCGCGACGAGGTCGGAGCCGTCGACGAGCCGGGCGTCCGGCAGCGCGTCGCGCAGCAGCCCGTCGAACCCGGGGGTGAGCGAGTCGACAGCAATGCGGTGCGCGTCGGCGACGCCCGGGATCGCGGTCAGCGCGCGCACGATGTTCCCCGGGCTCCAGCTCATCGGGAACAGGCGGTCACGCGGAAGCGGGACCAGATCGTCCGTCCCGCTGAGGAGGTGCACCGCGCCCGTCGAGCGGACGACGACGCACCCGGGCCCGAACGGCCGCGTGCCCGCGAGCCACAGCCGCGTCGCGCCCGAGACGTACCGCGCGTTCGCCTCGCGTCCGAGCACGAGGACGTCCACGTCGTCGCGCGCCATCTCGTCGAGGCACCGCTGCAGGTGCTCGTTCGTCATGATGTCTCGAACGGCCAGTAGTGGTAGTGGGTCAGGGGCTCGCAGCCGTCGTCGGTGACGGCGAGGATCTCCTCGGCGCGAAATCCGCCGTGGCCGTCCTCCCACGCGATCGGCTCGAGCACCACGATCATCCCGGCCGCGAGCACCAACGTCTCGTCGAAGTCGAGGCCGAGGTCCGTCCCGACGAGCGGCATCTCGGCGCTGTCGGTGCCGATGCCGTGACCGAGGTACAGGTGCGCGGGCCACGGGCGGCGTCCGTACACCTCGCCGGCTGCGCGCACGAGATCTGCGGCGGACGCGCCGGGCCGCACGACGTCGCTGACGCGCGTGATCACCTCGCGCCAACGCGCGAACTGGTCGCGCTGCCGGGCGGTCGGCTCCTGCCCCACGATCCACGTCCGGCCGAAGTCCGACGCGTAGCCGTGGTAGTTGATGCCGGTGTCGACCCACACGACGTCGCCACGCTGCAGCACGACGTCGCGCGTGACCGTCGGGAAGACGAGGTCGCCGGTCGCGCTGTACGGACCGTCGTCGATCGAGTGCGGCATGAGCTGGAAGATCGGGTCCACCGTGTTCGCGGTCGCGCCGAGCTCGAAGATCCGGCGGAGGAACCGGCCGCTCAGCTCCGTCGCGTGAACGCCGGGCTGCACGAGCGGCTCGACGTCGCGCATGGCCGCCTCGTTGAGCAGCTCGGCGGTGCGGATGAGCGCGATCTCGTCGGCCGTCTTCACGATCTTCGCCGCGCTCGTCACGGCCGTGGCGTCGAGCACCTCGCGCCCGTCGAGCGCGCGCAGCAGCGGCATCGTGTACTCGTCGAGCGCGACGCGACCACGTGGCCAACGCACGACGAGCTCGGCCGCGCCCGCGTCGGTCTCGACGAGGAGGCCGTCGTGCACGTGGTCAACGGGCAGGTCGCCAGGCACACCGTCAGGGAACGACGTGTAGAGGTGCGGCGACGCGTCGCCGGCCTCGACGATCGCGACCATGCGACGGTGCGCGGCGAGCGACGAGTCGGCCGCCGGCGCGCGCGCACCCGTGGCGTACACGACGTTGGACTGGCCGAGGAGCACGAGCGAGTCGACGCCGTTTGCCTGCATCGCGCCGCGCAGCTTGGCGACGCGATCGTGGTGCAGGCGCGCGAAGTCGACGGGCGGCGCGTCGAAGTCGATCGCGGCGGTCCCGGTCTCGCGCGTGCTCACAGCGGCAGACGGTAGGCGTCGACGGCGTTCCGCCCGAGGATGCGCGCCTGCTCGTCGTCGGTGAGCTCGGCGATCGCCTCCTCGACCTCCTTCGCGACCCCGGGGTGGTACTCGGGGTGCGGATAGTCCGACGCCCACAGCACGCGGTCCGCCCCGAGCCACCGCGCGCACGCGGCGAGGTTCCACTCCTCGGCCTCGAAGCCCGCGTAGCACTGGCGCTTGAAGTACTCGCTCGGCAGGAGGCTGAGCCACCGCTTCTCGAGCGGGAACGCCTTCACCTGCTCGTCCATGCGCTCGAGCTGGGTCGGGATCCACCCGCCACCCGCCTCGAGGAAGAGGAAGCGCAAGCGCGGGAACCGCTCGCACACCCCGCCCATGAGCAGGCGACCCATCGTCACCACCATGTCGACGGTGTTGCCGACGGCCTGGCCGAGCCCCGATCCGCCGTGCAGCTCGTCCACCGACGAGTTCGTGACCATCATGTTCTCGCTGTCGGCGACGAGGCCGAACTTGCGGCACGCGCCGGGCGTGTCGACGTGCACGCCGGGGTGCAGCGCGACCGGGACGTCGAGCTCCTGCGCGGCCGCCCAGAACGGGTCGTACACCGGGTGGCTCAACGGCAACTCGTCGACGTACGCAGACGGGCGGATGAACGCGCCGCGCAACCCGAGGTCGTCCACCGCGCGCTGCAACTCGGCGACCGCGCGGTCGACGTCCTGCAGTGGGACGGCCGCCATCGCGAACAGGCGCGTCGGCGCGGCCGAGCAGTACTCGGCGACCCAGTCGTTGTACGCGCGGATGCAGTCCGCCACGAAGTCGATGTCGCGCAACGCGGGGATCGGGTCGAGCGGGCCGAAGAACATCGCCTGGCTGGGGTACAGCACCGCGACGTCGATGCCGTCGCGATCCATGTCGGCGAGGCGCGCGTGCGGGTCGTAGCCGCCGGGGACGCGCAGGCTCGCGAGCAGGTCGTAGAACTGCTGCGGCGTGATGCCCGCGCCCGCGGCCAGCCGATCCTGCAGCTCCCGGCCGCCGGCGCGCACGACGCCCCCCGTGTACGTGATCTCGTAGCAGCCGTCCTCGACGCCCTTGCGCGGGATCCAGTCGCCCCACCGCGACGCGTCCATCCGCTGCGTCCACAGGTCGTCGGGCTCCATCGTGTGGCCGTCGGCGTCGATCACGAGCGGCTTCGTCATCGCCATCGCCGGACCCCCTGACTGACGTGCGCGTCAGGGATCTTCGCACGCCCGGTGCGCGCCGCCAACCCCTCCCGGAGCGGCGCGTTGGTACACAACTCGCGGTCCTGAGCGCGACTTGTGTACCAACCGGGCGGGGGAGGGCGGCTCAGGTACGGGGCTCGGGACGCAGGGTCGGGAAGAGGATGACCTCGCGGATGGACGTCACGCCGGCGAGCAGCATGACGAGACGGTCGATCCCGATGCCGAGCCCGCCGGTGGGCGGCATGCCGTACTCGAGCGCGCGCACGTAGTCCTCGTCGACGCCGCCCGCCTCCTCGTCGCCCGCGGCGCGCCGCCGGGCCTGCTCCTCGAAGCGGCGTCGCTGGTCGACGGGGTCGTTCAGCTCGCTGAACGCGTTGGCGAGCTCGCGTCCGGCGACGACGGCCTCGAAGCGCTCGACGAGCAGGGGGTCGTCCCGGTGGACGCGCGCGAGCGGGGACACCTCGAGCGGATGGTCGGTGACGATGACCGGCTCGACGATCTCGGGCTCGACGCGCTCGTCGTAGATCTCGACGACGAGCCGACCCGATCCCCAGGCCGGGTCGTACCCGAGACCGAGCCGCTCGAGCGTGACGCGCAGCTCGTCGACGGGCTGCGACGGGTGGACGCGCACGCCCGCGTGCTTCTCGATCAGGTCCAGCATCGCGACGCGCGGCCACGGGGGCGCGAGGTCGACGTCGCGCCCCGCGAGCGGGACGACGGTCGTGCCGAGCGCGGCGCGCGCCGCCGACGCGACGAGCTCCTCGGTCAGCGTCATCATCTCGCGGTAGTCGACGAACGCCTCGTAGAGCTCGAGCATCGTGAACTCGGGGTTGTGGCTGGTGTCGACGCCCTCGTTGCGGAACACGCGCCCGATCTCGAACACCTTCTCGAGCCCGCCGACGATCAGCCGCTTGAGGTGCAGCTCGAGCGCGACGCGCAGGAACAGGTCGAGGTCGAGCGCGTTGTGGTGCGCGACGAACGGGCGCGCGTTCGCACCGCCGGCCTCCAGCTGCAGGACGGGCCCCTCGACCTCGACGTACCCGCGCTCGGTCAGGAACCGCCGGATCTCGGTGATCGCCGCGCTGCGGATCGCGAAGACACGCCGCGCGTCCTCGTTGACGACGAGGTCGACGTAGCGCTGGCGGAAGCGCGTGTCGACGTCCGTGAGCCCGTGCCACTTGTCGGGCAACGGGCGCACGGCCTTGGCGAGCAGCACGAACGACTCGACCTTGACCGACAGCTCGCCCTTCTTCGTCGTCATCACCGTGCCGTGGACGCCGACCCAGTCGCCGAGGTCGAGGCGGTCGAACGCCTCGTGTGCCTCCTCGCCGATCACGGCGCGCGACACGAACAGCTGCACCGACCCGTCGCGGTCGCGGATCGTCGCGAACGTCAGCTTCCCCTGCCGACGCAGCAGCATGATCCGGCCGGCGACGCGGACCTCGACGCCGGTCTCCTCACCGGGCCCGAGCCCGCCGAACTCGTCGCGCAGCTGTGCGAGCGTGCGGTCACGGTCGAAGCGCACCGGGTACGGATCGACGCCGCGCGCGCGCAGGTCGTCGACGTCGGCCTGACGGCGCGCGCGCTCGTCGTCGGGTGTTGACGGGTCGGGCATCGCGCTCACGTTAGAAGATGCGGCACTGACGTACGCCTTCCGTATGTCAGTGCCGCATCTTTCGCAGGGTCAGTGGGCGCAGTGCTCCTGCGGCGCGACGTCCAGGCTCGGGTTGCGGTCGAAGAAGCCGACCGGCACGAGCGTGAAGCCCGCGTACTCCACGGGCATCACCGGCCAGTCCTCGGGGCGCGGCACGTGGGTGACGCCGAACGTGTACCAGACGACGACGTCGGTGTCCTCGAGGGGTCGGTCGCGCGCCGTCCATTCCGGGAGGCCCGCGCCGCCTGCGTGCTGGTTGGGGTACTCGCCGGCGGCGCGCATCTCGTCGCGCGCGTACGGCGTCACCCACAGGTTCTTGGTCGCGAACGTCGCGCGACGCGAGATGCTCGAGTCGGGTGACGCGAGCAAGGTCGGCGTGGAACCCGGGATGAGCTTGTAGCCGACGGGCTGGCCGAGCCGGTTCGTGCGGTGCGGGTTGACGATCTTCCACGTGCGGCTGCGCCCGGGGTCGACGACCCGCTGCGCGTCCGACTCACGCGCGAGCAGCGTCGGCTTCGTGACGAACGAGTTCGCGAGCGGGTTGTCCGAACCCGTCGGCAGCGGCTCGACGTCGACCTCGTACACCGAGTTGGTCGTGCCGTCGACGTCGAAGTCGAGACGGAAGTTGAACAGGTGCTGGTGGTTCGGCGCGGCGAGACCGGGCGCGACCATCTCCGCGCAGCGCAACCCGTCGCCGTTCGCGCCCGGGTCGACGGCCATCGTCTGCATGATCCCGGTGAGCTTCGCCTCGTGCTGGATCATGCCGTCCTCGTACAGGTACCAGTAGAACCCGTACTCGTAGTTGCCGACCGTGTGGATCGAGCTGACGACCAGCCGGCGGCGGCGGCGCACCTCGACGTTGCCGGTGTGCATGTCGACGTGCTTCCACAGGATCCCGTAGTCCTCCTCGTGGAGACAGATCGCCTTCTCCACGACGTACGGGTCACCGGTCTCGGTCGCCATCACGGCGTCGAAGTACCGGATGACACCGAGGCAGTCGCACCCGAGCGCGAGCGAGTTCACCATCCGGCCGAGGCCCCACTCCCCCGCGTCGAACGCGTTCTTCCACGCGTGCATCGGGCTCGGGTGGCCGTACGGCACGACCATCTCGCTCAGCGCGGCGCGGTGCAGGATCGGCCGGACACGGCCGCCGTCCTCGTAGCCGACGGTGTGCAGGACGAGACCGTGCATCGGGTGCATCGACACGCGGAAGCTCCACCGCTGCCACCGCACCTCGTGGCCCTCCACCGTGAAGCTCGGCCCCTCGGGCTGCGTGATCTCGAGCGGCTTGCGATCCGTGCGCAACGGGGCGCCGAGACTCTCGGCGTCGTAGTTCGAGCACTCGTGCGGGATCGGCGTGATCCCGAAGTCCTCGACCTGCACCACCTCGTGCCCATGGAAGTCGTAGTAGACGAGCACGCCCTCGATCGGGTGCGCGTAGCCGTTGTCGGCGTCGCCGTGGCGCACGTAGGACACGACGCGGGTCAGCCGGCGGCCGTCCTCGACGTCGACGCCGAACCGCCCGGCGGGCCACGGGTCGAGCTGGACGTGGTCGAAGTCGGTGATGCCGCGGCGGCGCATCGCCTCCTGCCAGCGCGCGTCCTCCTTGACCGCGAGGATCGCCTCGAGACAGTCCTCGAACAGCAGCGCGGGCTGCACGTCGGGGACGTCGACGAACGAGACGACGTCACGCGCGGTCAACGACACGACGGCCTCCGAGACGACACCGGTGGCGCGGTCGATGACGATCGCGTCCGCGCACCGGTCGACCTCCGTGCCCGACGACTCGAAGGCTGCGAGCGCGTCCTTGTCGGGCTCGTGCAGCGCGACGTACGAGAACCTCGCCGTGTCGGGCAGCGAACGCTTCTCGCGCAGGAGCTCCACCGCCGACGAGATCTCCTCGGCGCTCAACGGCTCCAGCGGATGCGTCACGACCGTCTCCGACGCGGGAACCTCGACCGAAGCCATCCCAACCTCCGTTGTCCGTGCGGACCCGTCCCCGGGTGAATCAGCCGCGCTCGTCGCGCTCGTCGGTCGCGCCGCGCGCGCCGCTGAACGTCTCGAAGATCAGCATGACCGAGTAGACGAAGCCGATCGCGCCGACGACCTTCGCCGCCGGTGACGACAGCCCGTGCAGCGCGTGGATGCCCAGGACGTCGACGACGAACCCGATGATGCGACCGGCGAACAGCGCGGCGACGAGGATCGCGAGCGCGAGAGCGAGCCGCCGCTCGCGGAACCAGGGCACGCGCTGCGAGGGGATCAACTCGCGGCCGCCAGCGTCAGCGCCTGCTCGCGCAGGCTGCTCGGCGTGGCGTGCAGGCGGTACACGCCGATCTTGTCGATCGACCGCACGTACGTGTAGTTGTCCGCCACGAGCGCGGCGAGGCTCGGGTAGTTGACGATCGGGTAGTACTGCGAGCCGCGCACCTTCGCGGGCGACGTGTCGAGCAGGTACTCGGGCGGATGCGTCGCGAAGTCCTGGTAGAACTCGGCCCACGCGCCCGGCGTCGCGAGGTCCGGGGAGACCTCCTGGGGCGGCCGCCCGCCCCAGTGCCCCGTGAGGAACCCCGTCGTGATGAACCGCGTCGCCGGCTCGCGACCCGACGCCCAGTAGATCTCGGGCAGGTGACCCCACACGAGGACACGGTCCTGCGGGCGGGTGTGGCTCTCGAGGAACCGGCTGACCTGCGCGTACGCGGGCTCGTTGTCGATGCGGTCGGCCCAGAACGCGGCGATCGAGAAGCCGGTAGCGATCATCGCCGCGAACACGATCGTGCCGACCGCGAACGCGACGTGGCGCCGCGCGAGGAAGCCGGTGGCGAGGAGCGCGAGCGGCGGGAGCAGCTGCAGGTAGTAGTGGCCGAAGAACCGGAAGCCGATCGCGACGGAGACGGCGCCCGACAGGAGCCACAACCACAGGTCGGCGTTCTCGCGGCGCGAGCGCAGTGTGAACGGCACCGCCCAGAGCAGCGGCAGGTTGGCACCCACGTACGCGCCGGTCTTCCCGAGGAAGCGCGCGACGACGAACATCGACGCGTTCTTGACCTCGATGTAGCTCCCGTTGCCGAGCACGGCCCAGAACAGCAGCTCGCCCGGTCCGACGAGCAACGCCACGATGGCGATCGGCACGACGAACCCGAGCAGCGCGTCGCGTACCCCACGTTTGCCCTTCGTCTTCGCGACGACGTACAGCACCGGCAGCAGCGTCGCGGCCGCCGTCTGCTTCGCGAGCGTGGCGACCGCGAGTGCCGCGCCCGACGCGGCTGGTTGCTTGCGGCGCGCCAGGACGAAGCCTGCCGTCATCGCGGGGAGCATGAAGATCTCGAAGTTCGCGGCCTGCCCGTCCTGCGGGACGAACAGCAGCGTGCCGAACGCGCACAGGAGCCCGGCGATCCATGCGGCGCGGTCCCCGTACCGGCGGCGCGCCTCGATCGCGACGAGCCAGGCCGTGAGCGCGGCCGCGATCACCGCGAGAACGCGTACCGTCCAGAGTCCGTTGGTGTGGAAGACGCGGAACGTGACGGCATACAGGTACGGGACGAGCGGTGGCTTGCGGTCGACGGCGTCGTGATAGAGACGGCCGCCGTGGTTGAGGACCTGCGCCTGCGTCGCGAGGTACGTCTCGTCGGAATTGAAGACGTCGACGACGTACCCCGCGGCGTGCAGCGCGGCGAGCAGCAGGAGCAGGCACGCGAGCAGGCGCCACGGCCGGAACGGGCGCGACAGGCCGCGATCCGCCGCGCCGGCGCCTTCGCGCGCCTCGACGCTGGTCGCTGGCCCGGCGCGGAGCACCGTCCCGGAATCCACGCGGCTCCCTCACCCGGTCGTCGCCTCGGACATTGTGACGCGCAGGTCGCGACCCGCTCGGGATCACGCCTGGCGGCTCCACCACCGAGCCTGCCACCCGAATACTTGCCCATGCCGTCACCCTGCGTCACGGTCGGGATCGGCGGCCGCGCATGAACCGCCGCCGCGTGCTCGTCACGAGCGCGCTCGTGACGTTCGTGCTGGTCGTGGTGGCCGCGGCACCCGCCGGCGCAGGCCGCGCGACCACGACCGCGCCCGTCCGGCGTGTGCTCGTCGTCTCGTTGCCGACGGTCTCGTGGGCAGACGTGCGCGACGCGAACCTGCCCAACCTGCGCCGGCTCCTCGCCGGATCGGGCATCGCCGACCTGTCGACGCGCTCGGTCGCCTCGCAGACGACGCCGGGCGACGGCTACGGCACGATCGGCGCGGGGACGCGCGTCGTCGGCGTCCCGACCGCCGACGGCCTCGCCCTCGGACCGGGCGAGCGGTTCGGGACGGACACCGCGGCGAACGCGTTCGAGCGTCGCACGGGACGCCCTCCTCACGGCGCGGTCCTCGCGCTCGGCGCACCGGAGATCGCGGCTCGGAACGCCCGTCTGCTGTTCGACGCGCACCCGGGCGCGCTCGCCGACGCGTTGCACGGCGCGGGATGGCACACCGCGGTCATCGCGAACGCCGACCAACCCGGACCGCGGCCGCCGTCCGTCACGCTCCACCGCGAGGCCGCCCTCGGGCTCGCGGACAGCACCGGACAAGTGGACGGTGGGGTCGTCGACGAGTCACTGCTGACACGCAGCCCGTCGGCACCGTTCGGCGTGCGCACGAACCAGGCCGCGGTGCTCCGCGCGTTCGACGCGGTGTGGAAGGACCGCTCGGTCGTGCTCGTCGAGGCATCCGACCTCGCCCGCGCCGATGCCGCCCGCCCGACGCTCGGGAACTTCGCGCGCGCCGTGACGCGCGAAGACGCGCTGGAGCGCGCCGACCAGCTCGTCGGCCGGCTGCTGCAACGCGTCGATCCGCGTCGCGACGCGGTGCTCGTCGTCGGGCCGTACCACCCGGCCGGGCATCTCGCGTTGACGGTCGCCGCGTTGCGCGCGCCCGGCGTCGAGCCCGGCCTGCTGCGCTCGTCCACGACACGACGCGCGGGCTTCGTCCAGATCGTCGACGTCGCGCCGACGGTGCTGCAGCTCGCGGGCGTCGCGCGACCGGACACGATGGAGGGGCGACCGATGGTCGACGCGTCGGCCGGCGGGTCGTTCGCCCAGCACATCTCGTTCCTGGCGGACGCGAACGGCGCAGCACGCTTCCGTGACGCGACGCTCGGGACGGCCGCCGCGGTGTTCGTCGCCCTGTCGATGTTCCTCGCCGCGCTGACGGTGCTCGCGCTCGCGACACGCGCGACACGTGTCGGCGCGTACCTCGAGATCACGGCCCTCGCGCTCGTCGGGTTCCTCGCGGCGACATACCTCGCGCCGGTGCTCGGCTTCAGCGCCCGCGGCAGCGTGGCCTACTGGGCGTTCCTCGTCGGCACGGCGGCACTGTTCGGCTCGCTGTGCATCGTGCTCGGCCGCCGGGGGGCGCTCGTCCCGCTGCTGCTCGCGCTCGGCGCCCTCGTCGTCCTGCACGTCGGCGACGCGCTGAGCGGCGCGCACCTCGAGCTGAACTCGGTCTTCGGCTACACGCCGACCGTCGGCATCCGTGTCGCCGGGCTCGGCAACATGGCGTACTCGCAGCTCACCGCGGCGGCGCTGCTGCTCGCTGGTCTCGTCGCGTGGCGGTGGCGCGGGCGCGGCGGGTTCGCGGTCGCGTGCGGCCTGCTCGTCGCCGTGCTCGTCGTCGTCGCAGCCCCGTTCTGGGGCCAGAACTTCGGCGGCTCGCTCGCGGCCGCGCCCGTGTTCGCGCTGGCGCTGCTGTTGCTGAGCGGGCGGACACCGAACCTGCGCACGGTGCTCGGTCTCGGCGCGCTGGCCGTCGTCATCGGCGTCGCGATCGGTTTCGTCGATCTCGCGCGGCCCGCCGCGAGCCGGACGCACGTCGGGCGCTTCTTCGAGCAGGTCGCCAACGAGGGATGGCACGGATTCTGGCTGGTGATCCACCGCAAGGCCGACGAGAGCCTGGGCACGTTCGGACACTCGGTCTGGACGCTGATGACGATCGGGATCCTGCTGTTCCTCGCGTTCCTCGCGTGGGCGACGCCGCGTCCGCTCGCCGCGATCGAGCAGCGCGTCCCGACGTTGCGCGCCGCGCTCGTCGCGTTGCTCGTCCTCCTCGTGCTCGGCGTCGCGCTGAAGGACTCCGGCATCGCCGTCCCCGGGATGATGCTCGGCGTCGCGAACGCCGCGTTCGTGTACCTCGCGGCGCGGTTCGCGCTGAGACCGCACGCGACGTGACCGTCACACCCCCGTGGTCATCTCTGGGGGATGAACGGTACTGAGCACCTGCGATCTCCCAGAGGTCGCCCGGACGCGGCGGTCGCCCGCCTCGCCGAGGCCCAACACGGTGTCGTCACGCGCGGGCAGGCACTCCTCGTCGGCATGTCGGCCGAGATGGTCCGGCACCGCGTGGACACCGGACGCTGGCGCCGGGTCCTGCCGGGCGTGTACGTGATCGGCGGCGTCCCGAGGTCGGGGCGCCAGGAATGCCTGGCCGCGTGCCTGTGGGCCGGCCACGGGGCGGTCGTCTCCCATCGATCGGCCGGTGTCCTGTGGGGGCTCGACGGCGTGTCGGCGGACCGGATCGACATCACGGTCCCCAAGACCGTCGACCATCGGTCGAACAGGTTGACGGTGCACAGGACGTCCTTCTGGTGCGACGACGACCTCGACGAGGTCGGCGGTGTGCCGGTCACGTCAGCGACCCGTACGCTCATCGACCTCGCCGGCGTGCTCCGGCGCGACGCACTCGAGCTCGCGCTCGAGGACGCATTCCGGCGCGAGCTCTCGACGCCCCGGGCCGTCGAGGACGCGGTCGAGCACCCGGCGCGCGGACGGCGCGGGCTCGCGCAGCTCCGCGTGCTGCTCGCGGAGCGCCGGCCCGGCCCGCGGAGCGAGAGCGGGTGGGAGGTCCGCGTCGCGCGTCTGCTCGTGAGGCACGGTCTCCCCGTGCCGGCGCGTCAGCACGAGGTCGTGCACGACGGTCACCGCTTCCGCCTCGACCTCGCGTACGTCGACGAGCACGTGGGCATCGAGTTCGACAGCCTGCGTTGGCACTCGGGCCGGGCACGCATCGAGCACGACTCGCACCGGCGGAACGCGCTTCGCGCCGCGGGGTGGCACCTCGTCCACGTCACCGCGGTCATGGTTCGGGAGCGGCCCGAGCTCGTCGTCCGCGTCGTGCGCGACGCCCTTCGACGACCTTTGGGGCAGGAGCGATGACGCGTCCCGCTGATCACCCAGAAGTCGTCGACGAGCTGCGGAACGGCCACGCGAGCTGGCGGAGGTAGCCGGACGGAAGCTCGTCGTCGACGCCGTAGCGCTCGGGCCACTCGCGGTGCGGGAGGTGGAGCGTGCCGAAGAGCTTGTCGACGAACGGGAACTCGCCCGCGAAGTTCGTGTCGTAGGCGGCCTCGACGTTGCCGTGGTGCCAGTGGTGGAACTCGGGCGTCGCGAGCACGTAGCGCAGCGGGCCGAACGTCAGCCGGACGTTCGCGTGGATGAACAGCGCCTGCAGCGTGGTGAAGACGAGGAACGCGCCGAACGTCGCGCGCGAGAAGCCGAGCACGTACAACGGGATCACGACGCACGACCGCGTGAACGCCTGGTCCACGGGGTGCAGGCGCGCCGCCGCGAGCCAGTCCATCTCGCGGATCGAGTGGTGCACCTTGTGGAAGCGCCACAGCCACGGGACGCGGTGCGTCGTGCGATGGGCCCAGTACCCCGCGAACGACGTGACGAGCAACGCTTCCCCGAACTGTGCGGCCCACGGCTGCGAGGCGACCGCGGTACGCACGCCGTCGGGCACGACCGCGTGCAGCGAGCCGCCGACGGCGACGACCGCGACGACGAGCCCGACGGTCGTCAGGACGTTGTTGACGACGAAGTGCACGACGTCCGTCCGCCACCCGGCGCGGAACACGTGCTGCGGGTGCAGCGAGAACAGCCGCTCGATCGGCACGAAGATCGCGGCCGCCACGACGAGGCCGAACAGGATGCCGTCGCGGACGGCGAGCGCCACGAGGAACAGGGCGAGCGTCCCGAGCCCGACGAGGATCCCGGAGCGCGTGGGAGCGTCGTGCTCGTCGGCGTGGGGTGCGTAGGTCGAGGTCTCCATGCGTCGAGTGTCGACCCGAGCCGGCGCGATGGGAAGCGCTCGGCCGATCGCTTCACGGTTCCCTCACACGACCTGACGAGTCCTTCACGGTCGGCGAACGCGCCCGCAACGGTCGGGGCTCATCGTCCCGGGCGTCTCGAACCAACCCCCCGGAGGAGAGGAGACGCCATGAGCATCAAGTCAACCCTCGTCACGTCGGCCGCCGCGCTCGCGATCGCCGGCGGCGTCGCGCTGGCGGTCCCCGCGGCCGCGTCGGGCGGTGCGCCGACGGTCGCGCCGAGCTCGTCGAACGCGCCCGCCGCGTCCGCCACGCCGGCGGTCCTGGCGAGCGCGTCGACCGGGACGAGCACCGCGAGCACCGCACAGACGTGCGACGTCAACCGCGACGACCGCTGGCCGCTCTACGCGACGGGCCGCCCGAAGGGCCTCGACGCGGGCGACGCCGGCGGCGTGTACCTGTGGCACGACGACGACGGCTGGCACCTGCGCGTGACGCACAGCAACGACCACGTGCAGGTCTACAGCGGCACGATCGCCACCGCGGGCGAGATCCGCTTCCAGCGGGTGCTCGACGAGCGCGGCGACCGCGCCTGGGTCGGACCCGACCACCACGAGCTGCACTTCGTGTTCACGAACTTCGGTCACCTCGACGGTGTCGACTTCCAGACGAGGTGCGCGCCGAGGCTCGGGTTCGCGCTGCAGGGTGACGGTCACACGCTTCCCGCGTCGCGCGTGAACATCGGCTACTTCTCGACGCACCCGGCGAATGTGCCGTTCCAGATCGCTCGGATCGGCTGAGCGACGCCGTCGGCTGATCGTCAGGCGGTGACGCCGAGGAGGCGTTGCGCGTTGGCGTCGAGCGCGGCGAGCAGCGCGAGGCGGTCCTGCGGGGCGACGGCGTCGTCCCGCAGGGCCGCCACGACGTCGCGGATGGCGCTCGACGCGGACCGCACCTCGTCGGCGAGCAGATCGGTGGGCTTGTCGACCATGAGCACTGCGGCCTCGAAGCGCCGCGCACGCGCGATCACGTCGGCGGCACGCCCGGCGAACTGGCGCACGAGGGCGAGGTCGTCGTCGCCGAAGCGCTCGGTCGGCGGCGCACCGAGCGTCAAGACGCCGAGCAGCACGTCGGCGTGCACGAGCGGCGCGCACACGACGGACGACACGGCGTCGCCGCGTGCCTTGGCCCCCGGGTCGACCTCCAGCGGCACCGGACCCGACAGCAGCATCGGCTCACGCGCCAGCGCGACCTGCGCGACGAGCGAGTCTGCGACACGCGGACCACCGTCGACGGGCCGCGCCACGACCTCGTGCAGCTCGCCGTCCTCCGTCAGGAGCTGCACCGACCCGGTCGCCGCCACGACGATCCGCAGCGCCTCGTCGAGGACGACACGGAGCGCGTCGTCGAGCCGGAGGCAGCCGGCGAGGTTGCGCTCCACATCGGCGAGCGCGGCCGAGCTGAGGATGCGTTCGGCCAGCTCGA
Organism: Acidimicrobiia bacterium; assembly: GCA_035651955.1. Taxonomy (NCBI): domain Bacteria; kingdom Bacillati; phylum Actinomycetota; class Acidimicrobiia; species Acidimicrobiia bacterium. Next base: position 14,251 of record DASRES010000087.1, on the reverse strand, counting down.
GGTTGATCGCGCGCGCCTCGTGCCCGAGCGTCGTCAGACGGCGCAGGTGACGCTCCTTCTCGAGCGCGTACGCGATGAACGCGACGGCGAACACGATCATCGCGAGGCGCGCGGACGTCGGGTCGACGATCGACGAGTTGCGCTTGAGGTCGACCCAGAGGTCGTCGACGAGCGTCGTCATCACGAGACCGAGGAACACGACGACGGAGACGAGCGCGATCTGCAGCCGTCGCCGCTGGATCGCTGCGTCCGTGACGTGCCCGTCGGCCCGCAGACCGGCGACACGCTCCTCGCGGCGGATCTGCTCGCGCAGGTCCTCGAGCGTGGTTCCCATCGAATCCCCCAGGTCTCGCTCCAACGCGTTATCGGCGGGAACAGGCCTCGGGCTTGAACGCGAACCGCGCGACGTCCGGCGCAGGTCAGCTCGGATCGTGGTCGGTGACCCAGCCGAGGATCGTCTCGTACACGCCGAGGATCGCGTCGCCGTAGCCGTCGGCGGTCGCCCAGGTGTGCGTCAGACCGGCCCAGGTCGGCGCCTGACCCTTGCGGAAGTTCTGGTCCATGTTCGGATCGACGGGCGGGTGCGCGAAACGCGCGACGGTGATCGTCGGATCCGCGTACACGTGGAGGTACTGCATCTGGACGCGCACGCCGGTGAGCGCGTCGGGATAGACGTGCCCGTGCGCGCAGCTGTCGCACGCACCGATCCCCGCGAAGTTGTTGTCCGTCCACGCGACGAGGCCGCCGTCGGGGAAGCCGAAGTACCCGGTCTCGACGATCGACTGCGCGAACGCGATGTCACCGCGCACGCCCTCGGCCGCTCCCTCCGACACGTACAGCCCGGCGAGCTGGTCCATCGGGATCGTCGTACGCGCGCGGTGACGGGTGGAGCGGAACCACGCCGCGAGCTGCGCGCCGGTGAGGACGGAATGCCCGAGGATCGGCGTCGCGGTGCCGTTGCGGATCGACAGCCAGCGGTCGAGCCGCGTGTGCGCGACGGCCGCCGCGGCCTGTGCCCGCGTCACCGCGGTCACCGCGGACGGCACCTGGTCCTGCAGCTCGTGCACACGGTCGCGGCGCCGCCGGCGTTCCGCCTCGGCCGCGTCCGCGGCCTGCTTCGCGGCGATGCGGTCCGCGCGCGCCTGCGCGACGACTCGCCGCCGTTCGTCGTCGACACGCGACAGCAGCTGCTGCGCGCGCCCCGCCTCGAGCGGGTCACTCGCGTTCACGAGCAGGTCGAGCTCGGACATGGAGCTGGAGTCGATGTACGCCGCGACCGCGACCTTGTCGACCTCGGCGCGGCTCGCGTCGTAGCGCGCCTGCGCCTGCGCGGCCGCGACGTTGAGCGCGGCCGTCGCGGCCTCCGCCTGGCCGAGCGCCTCGACGGCGAGCGTCAGGTCGTGCTCGAGACCGTTCCGACGCGCGACCGCGGTGGCGAGCGTCGCGTCCGCGCCGTCGGCGATGGCACCGAGCGTCGCGATGCGTGCCGCCGGCGTGTTGTCGCCAGTGGCCGACGACGCGGGGTTGGGCGCGGCGGTGGCCGGCGAGCCGGGGATCGCGGCGACCGCGACCGTCGACGCGAGCACCGCCGCGGCCACCACGGCCAGGACCCGGCGCGCGCGCAGCCCGCCGGCCGCTCGCCGGCGCGTGGTCGTCACGCGACCGTTGATCGGCACGCGGGGCGCCCGGGTTGACGCCCGTGCGCTCCCGCCCCCCGTTCGGTCGGGCCCGACCGTCACGCCACGGACACCTCGGCCTCGCCGGCCGGGACCTCCGCCGGGCCGGATCGGGGCGGCTCGGGCAGGGACTGCGGCAGCGGCCGGGCGTCACGCAGCGTCCACGCCATCGTCAGCGCGCGGGCGAGCACGAGCGCGCCGAGGAACCAGGCCCACGTCACCGTCCAGCGGTAGTGGTGACCGAGCCGGCCGAACACGACCCCGAACACCGCGGCGTCGAGGACGACGAACGCCGCGTAGTCACGCCACGGCACCGCGAGCAGGACGAAGAACGGGACGAACCACAGGTCGTACTGCGGCGAGTACACCTTGTTCGCCACGAGGAACACCGCGGTCGCGATGCCGGCACCGACGACGGCGTCGAGCCGCCCGCGCCACACGAGGACACTGACCGCCGCGACACCGGCGACGACCGCGATCACCGCGCCGCCGTTCGTGAGCGAGCGCGCGACGCCCGCCGGGAGGAGCGCGCCGATGCCGGGAGGGCTGAGCACGTAGTGCCAGAGGCTGCCCCAGGTCGCGTCGCGACGCGACTGGAAGCGCAGCGGGTAGAGCCAGCCGCTCGGTGATGCCGCGAGCACGGGGACGTTGACGAGCGCGACGGTGGCGAGCGCGCCCGTCAGCAGTCGGAGCGCGCCACGCGCGTCGCGATCGCGCAGACGCGCGGCGACGAACACCGGCACGAAGAGTCCCGGGTACAGCTTCGCGGCGGCACCGATGCCGAGCATCACGCCGGACGTCGCGTCGAGACCCTCGCCGAACGCCACGATGCCCGCGATCGCGGGGACGACTGCGAGCAGGTCCCAGTTCGCGGCGCCGTAGAGCAGCAGTGGTGGCGCGAGCGCCCAGTACCAGGCGCGCCGTCCTGCGCGGCGTGCCAGCAGGTAGGTGCCGATCAGCGCGAGGACGGCGAGGCCGAGGCCCGTGACCGTGAAGAACGAGCGGGCGCCTGACGACACGAACGTCGCCGCGTAGAACGCGGCACCGACGAGCACGGGGTACTCGAGGTTGCGGTCGAGGTACGGGGGCGCGTCGGGTCGGATCGCGCGCGACCGGTACAGGCTCGGCAGGTCGCTGATGCACGGGCGGGAGCACGCGAGGCGGGCGCCGACGCCGGTCCCGACCGTGACCGCGGTGGCGACGACGAGCACCGCCACGATTCGACGAGACGCGGGCACGACGGCGAATCGTACGCGGCCGCTCGTCGCCGTCCCGGTCGCGCGCGGAGCGTTCGACGGGCGCCGGCACGGACGGTCCGTAGAATCCGCGCATGGCGGGCGTCGCGTTCAACCACGTCGGGCACTGCGTCACCGACCTGCCGCGCAGCAGGAGGTTCTACGAGGAGGTGCTCGGCTTCGAGGTCGAGCGCGAGATCACGCCGCCCGACGACGCGTCGGCGAAGCTGCTCGGGCTCACGCCGCCGCTCGGCATGACGGCGTGCTACCTGCGCCGGGACGGGCTCGTCCTCGAGCTCCTCCACTACGCGGACAAAGCGACGGTCGCGCGCCCGGCGCGCGTGATGAACGAGCCGGGACTGACACACCTGTCGGTGAGCGTCGACGACATCGCGGACACGTGTCGCCGCGTGCGCGAGCACGGCGGCGAGGTGCTCGAGGGCACGGACATCGGCGTCGGCATCTTCGTCCGCGACCCGGACGGTCAGCTCATCGAGCTGCTGCCGATGAGCTACCGCGAGAGCCTGGACGCGTCGAGCCCCGGTTGAGCGCGGGTCACCCGACGTCGCCCTCGGCGCGGGGCAGCGACACGTCGACGACGAGCGCGCCCTGCTCCTCGTGACGCTCGACCTTGCCGGCGAGGTCGCGGACGGCGGCCTCGACGACGTCGAGCGCGGGGGTGGCGCCGTGGGTGTCCGACCAGCCCGCGCACGTCACGCGGACGGCGACGCCGTCGTCGCGCGCGGTGACCCGGACCGAGAGCTCGTCGGCCCGCTTCGCGACCGCGGCGAGGAGCTCCTGGACGACGCGGAGGACCGCGAGCGTCTGCGACGCGTCGAGCGCGGGGTCCGCGGTCCACTCCTCGAGCTCCGCGTACGTGCCGACGTCCTCGCGCAGCAGCTCGAGCTCGGCCGCGAGCGCGGCCTCGAGCCGAGGCACCGGATCGGCGAGCTCGTCGCCGCCCGGCGCGTCGCCGCGCGCCCAACCGACGCGGTGCTGACGGACGAGCTCCAGGCGCCAGAGCGCGTCGGGCAGCGCGCGACGGCCCGCATCGCGCGCCAGCTCGAACTCGAGCGCGTCGACGCGTTCCGCGAGCTCGGCGGCGCGCGCCTCGGCCGCGGCGGTCGTGACCGTCAGCTCGTCGGCCTGCGCGGCTCGGCGCGCGACCGCGACCTCGTCGCTGCGGTCGCGCACGATTGCGGCCCAGGACCGGCCGAGCGGGAGCTCGCGGTACGCCACGGGCGTCGACGACCCGTCCGCGCGGGCGAGGTCGCGGCGCCCTGCACTGCGGTCGCCGTGCAGCACACGCTCGTCGAACCGGCCGGGCTCGCCGAGGTCGGCCGCGGTCCAGCCGAGGATCGCGTGGGCGCGGTCGTCGAGGGCGACCACGGCGCGCCGCGCGTCGAGCCGGATGACGCCGTCGCCGGGTTCGACGGCGTCCGCGAGGCGTGGGCGGGCGCGCGCGACACGCGCCGCGGCGGCGAACACCACGATCGCGACGACGACCAGCCCGATCGCAACACCCAGCGCAACCGCGTCCACTCCCGCGGAAGGCTACGCGTGCGGAGCCGGACGCGGGGTCACCCCGCGAGCAGCTCCCGCGCGCCGCGGTCGGCCGACGGGTGGCGCAGGCGTGCGAGCGCCTTCGACTCGATCTGACGGATCCGCTCACGCGTCAGGCTGAACAGCGCGCCGACCTCTTCCGGCGTGCGCGGCTCGCCGCGGTCGAGACCGAACCGCAGACGCAGGATCTCGCGCTCGCGCTCGTCGAGGATCGACAGCAGCTTCTCGACCTCGTTCGCGAGGAGCGAGCTGGCCGCCGCGTCGAACGGCGACTCCGCGGACCGGTCCTCGATCAGGTCGCCCAGCTCGGTCTCGCCATCCTCACCGACCAGCTCCGACAGCGACACCGGCTCGGCCGCGTGACGGAGCAGCTCGGTGACCTTCGCCTCGGGCGTGTCGAGCGCTTCGGCGAGCTCGTGCAGCGTGGGTGTCCGGCCGAGCTCGGCCTCGAGCTTGGTGCGCGTCTTCTGCAGCCGCGCGAGCTCGTCACCGGCGTGGACCGGCAGACGGATGGTGCGCGCCGTGTTGGCGACGCCGCGCTGGATCGCCTGGCGGATCCACCACGTGGCGTAGGTCGAGAACTTGAAGCCCTTGCGCCAGTCGAACTTCTCGACCGCGTGCATCAGGCCCAGGTTGCCCTCCTGCACGAGGTCGAGCAGTGGGAGCCCCGACGCCTGGTAGCGCTTCGCGATCGAGACGACGAGGCGGAGGTTCGCGTTGACGAAGGCCTGGCGCGCGGCCTCGCCCCGGCGCACCGCGCGCTCGAGCTCGACGCGCTCTGACCGGCTCAGGGCCTTGTCGGCGCGGGCCAGCGCCTCGCGCGCGGCCCGCCCGTTCTCGATCTCCTGCGCGAGACGGGCTTCGTCAGCCTTCGTGAGCAGCTCGTGGCGGCCGATGTCGTCGAGGTAGAGCCGGACGAGGTCCTCGTCCTGCGGCTCCGCCTTGCGTTCGGCTCGCTTGATCGTCCGGGCCAATGAACCTCCAAGTTGATCGCCCCGCCGCGACGGGGGGTTCGCGGCGGGTGCGGTGTCCCGAGCTCCGTCGCCCGTCCGTACGAGGCGACGGCTCAGGGAGACCCACGCGAGGGGGAACGTCGGGTCGTGCCGCTTTGTTCCATGTTCGCCCGCACCGCGGCGGAAGTCACAACCGGGGACGGGGCCGGTCCGCTCGGCGTGACGGTCGCTCGCCGCACGTGGCGGATTCCCTGGCACAACGCGGCGGCGGCGGTGCCTGTTCCCCAGCCGTCAGCCGCCGTACCCGTGGGCGTGCGCCGCCTGGCCCTGGCGCGCGGCCTGGTCCTTCGCGCGCTGACGACTGGCTCGGTCGCCGGACTCGTAGCGGTACCGCTTCCCGTGGTCACCCCACTGGTAGAAGGGCCCGACCCGGTCCTTGCCCCGGTGTACCGGCATCCCCTCACCCCCTCTCGACCACGCGGGCCGTCGCCGGCCGCAGGGAACTCCTGCCCGCGGCGGCGGACCCCGCAAACCGGCCGGCCGGGCCGTCCCGGTACGCTCCCCCGCCCGTGGACGACGTGCTCGAACCGTTCCGGCTCACGGGCCGCGTGGCGATCGTGACCGGCGCCGGCCGGGGGATCGGCGCCGCGGTCGCGCGGACGTACGCGCGCGCCGGTGCCGACGTGGCGCTGACCGCGCGGACGGTGGAGCAGCTCGACGAGGTCGCCGACGACGTCCGGGCCGCCGGCCGCCGCGCGGTGGTCGTGCCCGGCGACGTGAACGACACCGATCTGCTCCGCGAGCTCGTGGAACGCGCGAGCAGCGAGCTCGGCCGTGTCGACGTCGTCGTCAACAACGCCGGCGGCACCGCGCCGCGCCCGTTGCTCGACACGTCGGAGGGCTACCTCGAGCGTGCGTTCCACTTCAACGTGACGACCGCGTTCGCGCTCACGAAGCACGCGGTGCCGCGCATGCTCGAGTCCGGCGGGGGCGCGGTCGTCAACATCTCGTCCGCGATCGGACGCCTGCGCGACCGTGGCTTCGTCGCGTACGGGACGGCCAAGGCCGCGCTGTCGCACATGACGCGGCTCATGGCCGCGGACCTCGCGCCGCGCATCCGCGTCAACGGTGTCGCCGTCGGATCCGTCGCGACGTCCGCGCTCGGGACGGTCCTGACGAACGAGACGCTGCACGACGAGATGGTGCGCCGTACACCACTGCGCCGCCTCGGCCGTCCCGAGGACATCGCGCTCTGCGCGCTCTATCTCGCGTCGCCGGCGTCGAGCTTCGTCACCGGCAAGCTGTTCGAGGTCGACGGCGGGCTCGAGGAGCCGAACCTCGCACTCGATCTGCCGGACGTGTGAGCGTGTGCCTCAAGGCGAGCGGCCGCGAGGCGGGTATCCCACCGAGCAGCGAGCCGTGGCCAAGCGGCCTGGCGCCAACAGCGCCGAGAGCGGCCACATCGAGAGCGTGCGCCTGTAGGGCGCACGCTCTTAGGCTGCCGCCCCGTGCCGCGGCCGAAGCGTGACATCCCGATCACGAGTGACGACGACGCGAACCGTCTGCTCGTCGACAACCCGTTCGCGCTCCTGCTCGGCATGCTCCTCGACCAGCAGGTGCCGATGGAGTGGGCGTTCCGCGGCCCGGCGCTGCTGCGTGACCGGCTCGGCGGCACGTTGGACGCCCGCGCCCTGGCCGCGCTGTCGCCGGAAGAGGTCGAGGCGCGGTTCAAGGAGAAGCCCGCGCTCCACCGGTTCCCGGGCTCGATGGCGAAGCGCGCGCACGCGCTCGCGCAGCACGTCGTCGACCACTACGACGGCGACGCGTCGAAGATCTGGAAGGGCGCGCCGGACGCGACGACCGTGCTCGAACGGCTGCGTGCGCTGCCCGGATACGGCGACGAGAAGGCGAAGATCCTCCTCGCGATCCTCGGCAAGCGGCTCGGTGTCGCGCCGAAAGGTTGGGAGCAGGCCGCGCGCCCGTTCGGCGACACCACACCGCGGTCGGTCGCCGACGTCGACTCGCCGTCGTCGCTCGCCCGCGTCCGCGAGTGGAAGCGTGCGCAGAAGGCGCGCGGGAAGTCGAAGGCCGACTGATCGTGCCGCCGAAGGTCGACTTCGCGTACTTCTCGTTCACCGAGATCACCGAGCCCCGCGAGCACGCGGCCTACAACGAGTGGCACCTCTTCGACCACATGCCCGAGAACCTCGCGCTGCCGGGGATCGTGTGGGGGCAGCGGTGGGTCGCGACGCGCGACATCGCGCGCGTCGGCGACGACGACGCGCTCGACGCGGTGCACTACGTGACTGCGTACCTCATGACCGAGCCGGCCGACCGGACGCTCGGCGAGTTCCTCGGGCTCGGCCACGCGCTCCGAGCGCTCGGGCGGTTCCACCGGCATCGCCGCGCGCTGCTCGGCGGTCCGTTCCGGCTCGTGAAGACGTACGTCGCCCCGCGCGCGCTCGTCGCGCCCGACGCCGTGCCGTACCGACCGCACCGCGGTGTGCTCGTCGCGTTGCTCGACGTCGACGACCCGCGTCGGGGTGACGAGGTGGCGCGCCACACCGACGACGTCCTCTGTCCCGCGCTCGTGGCGACTCCCGGCGTCGCGGGCGTGTGGTGGTTCGAGGCGATGCCGGACGCTGCGACCACGCTGGCCGCGAACCCGCCCCGCCGCACGATCCACGTCGCGTGGATCGACGGCGACCCGGCCGCGGTCGCGGGCGCGGCGAGCGGCCTCTACACCGACGCGACCGCGCGCACGGGATCGTCGCTGCGCTTCGCGCGCGTGCTGCGCACGGTCGATCCGTACGGCGCGTTCGACTGGTTCGACTGACGACGGCGCGCGCGAGGGAATGCTCCCCGCGTGAGCCGGCGGAGCACCCACACGACGATCGGGTTCGCAACCGGCGCGGCCGCCGCCGCGTGTCTCCTCGGCGCGGTCGCGCTCGCTGGGTGCGGCGGATCGGGGTACGAGGCCGTCAAGGCCAACATCGTCGTGATCGGCGACTCGATCACCGTGCAGTCGACGCGCGAGGTGAAGGCCGCGCTCGCGGCAGCCGGCTGGCATCCCACGGTTCAGGGCATCTCGGGCTCGACGATCGCGGGTGGGACGCACGGCGGGTGGCCGGGAGCGGCCCGCCGCCTCGTGCAGCGCCTGTTCCCCGAGGTCGTCGTGGTCGAGCTGGGGACGAACGACACCGCGCCGAACGTCTGCTGCGCGAAGGTGCCGGCGTCGATCGACGCCATGAAGGACGCGCTGGCGCACGTGCCGCACGTGCTGTGGCTGAACGTCCAGGAGGGGCGGCTGGACTCCGCCAACGCGGCGCGCGTGAACCGCGACCTGGAAGCGGCCGCGAAGCAGTGGTCGAACCTCCACATCGTCGACTTCAGCGGCCGGTTCGCCGGCCGTCCCGAGTGGCACGTCGGTCCCGGCCCGCACCTGACACCCGCAGGACAGGTGGCGTTCGCGCAGCTCGTCGCGCAGGCCGCGGCGCCGTGGGCGCCGACGCGCCCGTAGCGCGCCACACTGGCGCCGTTCCCGACCAGCGGAGGACCGGCGTGGGCGACACCGTGCGGTACGAGCGCGACGGGCACGTGGCAACGATCACGTACGACCGACCCGACGCGCTCAACGCGATCAACGCGCAGATGCGGCGTGACCTGAACGCGGCATGGGAGCGGTTCCGGGACGACGAGGACGCGTGGGTCGCGATCGTCACCGGCGCCGGCCGCGCGTTCTGCGCGGGCGCCGACCTCCACGACGGCGCCGGTGCCGCGGGCGCGTGGCCGGGGTCGTTCTGGGAGATCCCGACGATCAACTCGTTCGAGAGCGGTCTCGAGCTGTGGAAGCCGACGATCGCGGCGGTCGACGGCTACTGCCTCGGCTACGGCCTCACCGCGGTCACCGCGTGCGACTTCGTCCTCGCGAGCGAACGGGCCGAGTTCGGGTTCCCGGAGGTCAAGCTCGGTGTGCCGACGATCGTCGGCGCGATCCGTCTCCCAGGCCGCGTCCCGATGCAGCACGCGCTCGAGCTGCTGCTGACCGGCGACCGGATCGGCGCGTCGCGCGCGAAGGAGATCGGCCTCGTGCTGGACGTCGTCCCGGCGGCCGAGCTGATGCCCGCGGCGCGCCGGCTCGCCGACCGGCTCGTGCGCGCCGCGCCGCTGGCGGTCCGAGCGACGAAGGAGATGGCCTACCGGGGACGGACGCTGCCGTGGCTCGACGCCGTCCGCTTGGGCGAGACGATGCGGCGCGTCGCCGGCGCGACCGAAGACGCGCGCGAAGGGATGAGCGCGGCACGCGAGGGACGCGAGCCGCAATGGCGCGCGCGGTGACCGATCAGCCGTGCCGGCGGTTCGAGCGGCCGGACGACTCCGGCGTCTCCGCCTCGACGTCGCGCGGCCGCCACAGCGGTGCGGGGACCGCGATCTCGAACGAGACCTGGTTCGCCGGCACCGGCCGGGCGATGAGGAACCCCTGGCACATCGTGCAGCCGAGGCGGCGGATCTCCGCGAGCTGGTCGGTCGTCTCGACGCCCTCGGCGACGACGGTCAGGTTGAGCGACCGCGCGAGCTCGACGACCGCGTGCACGATCGCCTCGCTCTCCGGGTCGCTGCCGAGACCGTCGACGAACGAGCGGTCGATCTTCAGCATGTCGACCGGGAACCGCTTCAGGTACGCGAGCGACGAGTAACCGGTCCCGAAGTCGTCGATGACGAGGTGCACGCCGAGGGCGCGCACCGCGGCGAGCGTGCGTGCCGCGCCGGCCGCGTCGTCCATGAGCACCGACTCGGTGATCTCGAGCCACAGCGACTCGGGGTCGAGACCGGACTTGCGCAGCGCCTCGGCGATCGTCGCGACGAGCTCGGGGTCGCCGAGCTGGCGCCCCGACAGGTTCACGCTCACGTGCATCGCGTGCGCACCCGGGACCGTCGCCTTCCAGCGGGCCATCTGCGCGCAGGCCTGCTCCAGCACCCACGTGCCGAGCGGCAGCACGAGGCCGGTCTCCTCGGCGATCGGGATGAACTCGCCCGGCGTGATCGGGCCCCGCGTCGGGTGGTTCCAGCGGACGAGCGCCTCGACGCCGACGACCTTGTTCGACAGCATCGACGCGATCGGCTGATAGTAGACGTCGAGCTGGCCTTCCTCGATCGCGATGCGCAGGTCGCGCTCGATGTCGAGCCGTCGCTGGGCCTGGGCACGCAGCGCCTGGTCGAACCGCTCGACGCGCGCGCGCCCCTTCTGCTTCGCGTGGTACATCGCGACGTCGGCGTCGCGCAGCACCTCTTCCGCGTCCGCGACACCGCCCTGCACGAACGACACGCCGACGCTCGCGGTGATGACGACCTGCCGGCCCGACGAGAGCGAGATCGGCTGCTCGACGAGCTCCGCGAGCTCCTGGGCGCGCCGCTCCGCGGCCTCCGGGCTCGGCAGGTCGAGGCACAGCACGACGAACTCGTCGCCGGCGAGACGCGCGACCGTGTCGATGTTGCGGGTCGCGGCGTGGAGCCGCTTTCCGATCGCGACGAGCACCTCGTCACCGTCGAGGTGCCCCATCGAGTCGTTGACGGTCTTGAACCGGTCCAGGTCGACGAAGAGCACCGAGACCGTCGAGCCCGACCGCCGGGCGTGCGCGAGCCCCTGCTCGAGCGCCTCCACGAACGTCGCCCGGTTGCGCAGCCCCGTCAGCGCGTCGTGCTTGGCCTGGTAGCTCAGCTGGTTCTCCGCGCTGCGCCGCTCGGTGACGTCCGAGAACGAGCACACGACGCCGTAGGGGCGGGTCTCGCCCTCGGCGACGAGCGGCCGCGAGTGGATCGACAGCCAGCGGCGGTCGCGTCCGTCGCGCGCGACGCCCATCAGGACGCCCGTGCCCGGCTCGCCCGATCGCAGCGTCACCGCGGCGGGGTGGTCGCCCTTGTCGAAGGGCCGGCCGTCGGTGTGCGTCGCGAGCCGTTCGCCGGAGAACACGGAGAAGAAGTCGGCGCCGATCGTGACCTCGCCGAGGATCCGCTCGGCGGCCGGGTTCGCAGCCGCCACGCGACCCGCGTCGTCGGTGACGATGATCCCCTCTTCGAGCGCCTCGACCACCGCGGTGTAGCGCTGGTCCGCAGCGCGGCGCTCGGCCTCCGCGCGACGCGACTCGGTGATGTCCGCGCACACGACCACGGAACCGGTGACGGCGTGCACGTCCCGCACCTGCGCGACGGACACGCGCACGTCGACCGGCGAGCCGTCCGCGCGCCGGTGCACGCTCTCGTGGGGCTCCATCGGCTCGCGCCCGAACCCGTCGGGCGCGCCGACGAGCTCGTCGAGCCGGCGGCCGATCGCCTCCTCGGCGGTGAAGCCGTACGTCTTCTCGGCGGCCGGGTTCCAACTCTCGACGACGCCCTCGCCGTCGACGCCGATGATCGCGTCGGACACGTGTTGGACGAGGTTGGCCTGGTATCGCAGGCTCGCCTCCGCGCGCCGGCGCTCGGTCAGGTCACGTAGGATGACCTGGAAGGCGGGCTCGCCCTCCCACCTCGTTCGCACGCTGACGGATTCGACGTCGAGCACGCCGCCATCGAGACGGACCAGCGTCAGCTCCGCCGGTTGCGAATAGTCGTCGTCTTCGCGCATCTCGGCGATGCGGGCGAGCACTCCCGGCAGTGAGTCGGGGTGAACGTACTTGACCATGGGGTCGCCCACGACCGCGTCGATGGATGGTGCCCCGACCATACGCAGCGCCGATGTGTTGCCCCAGCGGACGATCCCGTTCTGGTGGACCATGATGCCGTCAGGGCTGAGCTCCACCAGGAGTCGGTAGCGGTCGATGTGCTCCTTGAGCGCCTGCTCCGTCTTACGGGGATCGGTCACATTCGCAACGACGCCGACACACCCGACGACGGACTCGCCCGCCATGACCGCTTCCGCGCTGACCGCAATGACTTGCGACTTCCCGCCCGCGTCGACGACCTCGCGCTCGAGCGCGTAGTCGGTCCACGGGGCGCCCGCGCACACGACCGCGATCACGGGGTCAACCAGCCAACGTCCGACGTCCGCACCGGGCGCGAGCGTTGATGCCCGATCGCCAGACGGCGTAGACCCTACGACGTCTTCGACTGATCCGTGCCAGGTCAGGTGGCCGTCAGCGGTTGTGAACAGAAAGCTCGCCATCCTGCCGACACGCATGGCGAGGCCGTGGCAGGCACCGAGGTCGACCGCTCCGCGTTCGACCGAGGTGCGCCCAAGGCGCCCCCGGTCTTCATCGCCGTACCCACTGCCATGCGCGACCACCTACGTCCTATCGACCGGTCGCATGGCCGGGTTGAACGTTTCGGCACGTGACGGGCGCTACGACGTAGGAGCTGGCTCTTTGCCGCAGGGCCTGATCGGCCGGGTCGGCCCGCTCCTACGGCTCAGTGAGCACTACCACCGCGTTGTGACCGCCCATGCCGATCGACGACTTCACGGTGATCCCTGGCTGTCGCAGGGTCGGACCGTCCAACAGGCGCGGGTGACCGGGTGCGACCCGGGGCGACGCCGGGATGATTCCCGTCTCGTACGCCATGCACGTCGCCGCGAGCTCGATCGCCGACGACGCAGCCTGACAGTGCCCGGTCAGTGGCTTTGTCGAGTAGATCCCTACCGCCTCGGTGAACACAGTGTCGAGGATGTGTGCCTCAGCGGCGTCACATTGCGCCGTTCCCGTGCCGTGTGCGTTCACATAGACGACGTCGAGCGGCGACACGCCCGCATCGGTGAGTGCTCCGTCGAATGCGCGACGAACCTGAGTCAGATCAGGCTGGATCGCGATCGGGTGGAACCCGTCGTTCGTCATCGCGCCGCCCGCGAGCCGCAGGTACGGCGCTCCGCCGCTCGACATGACGAAGGCGATCGACGCCTCGCCACCGATGAACCCGCGACTGCCTTCCTGGAATGGCCGGCAGACGTCGAGCGCGGGCGCGTCGACCACTGCGGCGCCGAGCTCGACGAACGCGCGCATGTTCTCCGGACGGGCCGAGATGTCCGTAGCCACGACAACGACGTCGCTCGCGACCCCGGCGTCGAGCCACAGCTTCGCTGTCAGCGCTGCGGCGTTGCCGGATGCGCACATAGCCGTGACCGCCATGGTCGGGCCGTGAAAATCGTGTTGCTGCATGACTGCGACGAGTGGGGTCGATGGCATCAAGCTCAGGTATTGGCGCCGGCGGACGTGCCCGCCGTTGACCGTCCAGAAGTCGTGCCAGCCGTCGACCTCGCCGAGCACGACCGCATGAATCAAGCCGACGTTGGGTCCCGGACGCCAACCTCGGTCGAGCGCGTCCTGTACGGCTTCATCGACCGCGCCCGTCAACGCGCCAGCGAACCGGCTCATGCCGTCCGGACCTTCATCGGACACGAGCGCGGCATAGGCGACGTCGTGACCGAGCACCCGCTCGTATCCGGAACGCGGTACCACCGCGGACTCCCCCGAGACGAGCCCGTCCCAAAGACGTTTGCGACCCCACCCGTAGCCGCTGACCGCCCCGACTCCGCAGATCCCAACACGCGTGCGGGTGCCACCGCCCGTCGCGTCGATCGTCGTCGGCATCGTGCCTGCCTTCACTTCGCACGCGCGCGCGAGCGCGCGCCGCCGACGGTCCAAGCCCACCGTGACGGTCCCCTTCCGAGGCGGTCGGCATCGCCTCGTCCCCGTGGGCAGTGTAAGGACGACCGCGGTCCACGCGCCAGGGACGTTTTTCCCCCTCCGTCGTGACGCACCTGACACTTGTGAGACGACGAGCGCGAACGTGCGCGCGACGAGCGTTCGGTTGCGTGTCAGTACGGCCAGGACCACTC
>DASRES010000086.1 GCA_035651955.1 Acidimicrobiia bacterium | reverse complement strand
CCGGTCGGGGTCAGCGCTTCGGGGGTGGGAGGAGCGCGAGGCCCAGGTCGCGGAGTTGGGCGGGGTCGATCGGACCGGGGGCGCCCGTCAGGGGGTCGAGACCCGACTGGGTCTTCGGGAACGCGATCACCTCGCGGATGTTCTCCTCGCCCGCGAGCAGCGCGGCCAGCCGGTCGATGCCGAACGCGAACCCCGCGTGCGGCGGCGCGCCGTAGCGGAACGCGTCGAGCAGGAACCCGAAGCGCGCCTGGGCCTCCTCCTGCGTGATCCCGAGCAGCGTGAAGATCCGCTGCTGCAGGTCGGGCCGGTGGATACGGACGCTGCCCGACCCGAGCTCCCAGCCGTTCAGCACGAGGTCGTACGCCTGCGACCGCACCTTCAACAGATCCTCGCCCGACGCGCTCGCGCTCTCGACCAACGACAGGTCGTCGGCGTGGGGCATCGTAAACGGGTGGTGGGCGGGGAGAGGGCGCCCGTCGTCCGCCAGCCCCTCGAAGAGCGGGAAGTCGACCACCCACAGGAAGTGCAGCCCGCCTTCGGTGACGGGCGGACGGCCGAGGTCGAGTCGCAGCGTGCCGAGCACCTGGTTCGCGACGGCGCGCTCCCCCGCGACGAGCAGCAACAGGTCACCCTCGGTCGCGCCCATCGCGTCGACCAGCGCGAGCTGCTCGGCCTCGGACAGGAACTTCGCGACCGGCGACTCCAAGTTGCCGCCGGCGCGCACACGCATCCAGACCAGACCAGCCGCGCCGAGCTTCTTCGCGCGGTCGGTCAGCGCGTCGAGCTGTGACCGCGACATCGACGCTCCCGCGCCCGCGACCGCGATGCCCTTCACCGCGTCCTGCTGGAACGCGCGGAACTCGGTCGCCGCGAACACCTCGCCGAGGTCGACGAGCTCCATGCCGAAGCGCGTGTCGGGCTTGTCGGAGCCGTAACGGTCCATCGCCTCGTGCCACGTCATGCGCGCGAACGGCGCGGGCGGCGCGCCCGTCACCGTCTCGACCGCGCTCGCGACGGCCTCCGTGATGACCGCGATGACGTCGTCCGCGGACGCGAAGCTCATCTCGGCGTCGAGCTGGGTGAACTCGAACTGACGGTCGGCCCGCAGGTCCTCGTCGCGCATGCAGCGCGCGATCTGGTAGTAGCGATCGAGCCCGCCCACCATCAGCAGCTGCTTGAACAGCTGCGGGCTCTGCGGCAGCGCGTAGAACGAGCCCGGCTGCAACCGAGACGGGACGACGAAGTCGCGCGCACCCTCGGGCGTGGACGCGATCAGCAGCGGCGTCTCGATCTCGGCGAAGCCCTGCGCGTCCATCGACCGGCGGATCGCGCCGTTCAACCGCGCGCGCAGCCGGAGGTTGTCCTGCATGCGTCCGCGCCGCAGGTCGACGTAGCGGTAGCGGAGCCGCAGGTTCTCGTCGGCCTCGACGCGGTCGTCGACGGGGAACGGCGGTGGCTCGGCCTCGTTGAGCACGTCGAGCTCGTCGGCGCCCACCTCGACCTCGCCCGTCGGCAGGTCCGCGTTGACGGTCCCCTCCGGACGGGCGCGAAGCTCACCCACGACGCGCAGGACCCACTCGTTGCGGACGCGGTGACCGGCGTCGAGCCCGGCGCGGGACGGGTCGACGACCACTTGCACGATCCCCGACGCGTCGCGCAGGTCGAGGAACACGACGCCACCGTGGTCGCGACGGCTCGCGACCCAACCGCACAGCTCGACGCGCGTCCCGACGTCCTCGGCGCGCAGCTCACCGGCCATCCGCGTGCGCATCACGCCTCGTCTCCCCTCTCTCGCTCGCGCTCCCGCGCGGCGGCACGCGTGTGCTCGGCGACCCAGCCGACGACCTGCTCGCGCGGCACCTCGACCTGGTCACCGGACGCGAGGTCGCGCGCGATCACGACACCGCGCTCGGCTTCCTTCTTGAACAGGATCAGGGCGTGCGACGCGCCCGAGCGCCCGGCCGCCTTCAACTGCGCCTTCACCGACCGGCCCCCGTACGCGCGATCCGCGCCGATGCCGAAGTCGCGCAGCTCCTCGAGCAGGACGGTCGCGGTCGCGTCCTGCAGGTCGTCGACCACGAACACCTCGATGCCGTACGACGCGCCCGCGGGCACGACACCCTCGCCGTCGCACGCGATCAGGATCCGCTCGATCCCCATCCCGAACCCGATGCCGGGCGTCGGCGGACCGCCCATCTCCTCAGCGAGACGGTCGTAGCGGCCACCGCCGCCGACCGCGTTCTGCGCGGCGTCGAGCGCGTCGCTCACGAACTCGAACGTCGTGCGCGTGTAGTAGTCGAACCCGCGCACGAGCCGCGGCGCGATCTCGTACTCGATGCCGAGCGCGCCGAGCCCCCGCTGCACCGCCTCGAAGTGCTCTCGGGACTCGTCGCTCAAGTAGTCGAAGAGCTGCGGTGCGTGCTCGACGACGTCCTGCCAGTCGGCTCGCTTCGAGTCGAGGATCCGCAGCGGGCTCGCCTCCGCGCGCTCGACGAACTCGTCGCCGAGCGCGCGCCCCTCGCGCAGGAAGTAGTCCCGCAACGCACGCGAGTAGGCCGGGCGGCTGTGCTCGTCGCCCATGGAGTTGACGACGAGCTGCACGCGCTTCAACCCGAGCTCCCGGTAGAACCCGTGCGCGAGGGCGATGACCTCGACGTCGACCGCGGGGTCGTCGACGCCGAGCACCTCCGCACCGAGCTGCCAGTGCTGGCGGTACCGGCCCTTCTGCGGCCGCTCGTAGCGGAAGTTCGGCGCGACGTACCACGCCTTCCACGGCGCGGTCGGCCGGTGCTGCACGTACGCGCGCACGACAGGCGCCGTCCCCTCGGGCCGCAGCGCGATGCGCCGGCCACCCTTGTCGCCGAAGTCGTACATCTCCTTGCGCACGACGTCGGTCTGCTCGCCGACGCGCTGGAACACCTCGACGTGCTCGAAGAGCGGGGTGATGACGAGCCCGTACCCGAAGCGCGCGGCGCGCTCGGCGAACGCGGCGACGACCGCGATCCAGCGGTCGGAGTCCGGCGGGAGGACGTCGTGGGTGCCGACGGGCGCGCGGAACGCCTCGCCGCCGCGCGTCGCCTCGTCAGCCTCCGCCGCGTCGTCTCCGGGGGTCACGCGACGGATGCTAGTGGTGCGCCTGCGACGTTCCGTCGCCTTTCCGCAGGTCAGCTGCAGACGGTGTTGTACGCAGGCGCGCCGCACCACGCCGGCTTCTGCTCCGCCCAGACGACGTCTTGCCACGCGGCCGCGACCGGGTCGATGAACTTGGGCGGGCTCAGGTACTTGAGGCGTTGGTCGTACACGTAGTTCTTCGCGTACCCGGTCACCAGCTGCGACCCGTTGAACGTGCCGACGATCCCGCGGAAGCGTTGCGCGAACGCGCCGTTGATCGTCAGCGTGCCGAGTCCCGACCCGGAGCTGTAGTTCTGCACCCGCACGGAGTGGTTCACGGAGATCATCGCGGCGTCGATCGTCGCGCAGTGCGGACCCGACGTCGGCGACCCGCACGACGGGAAGCTCGACGACAGGTTCGTCCCCGAGCTGTTCACGGGGTGGTACACCTCGACGAAGTTGTTCGCAGCGAGACCGAGGATGTC
The DNA here is from genome assembly GCA_035651955.1 of Acidimicrobiia bacterium. Taxonomy (NCBI): domain Bacteria; kingdom Bacillati; phylum Actinomycetota; class Acidimicrobiia; species Acidimicrobiia bacterium. Next base: position 124,181 of record DASRES010000086.1, on the reverse strand, counting down.
GCTCCCGGTCAGGCCACCGGCGTAGGTGAGGTTGCCGACGACCTCGACGTTGTTCTCGGCCGCGACCGTGACCTGACCCTTCACCGTGCCCTGCACGAACGCGTCGCCGTTGCGGCACCCGTACGTCGTGACGTCGTTCGCGATCGGGTAGCCGAGTGGGTGGTTCCGCAGCGGGTTGCTGCCGCTGTTGTTGAACCGCACGCTGTACGGGCACCCGTTCGTGTAGTTCGCGTCGCCCAACGACGCGGGCACGTTCTGCACGTAGATCACGCCGTCGACCGGGAGCGAGCCCGTCACCGGCGCCGGCCGGGACCCGGTGCCGTTCCAGGTGTTGACGGGACAGCCGTTCGCGGTGTTCTTCGAGAACGGCGAGTCGACCGTCATCGTGCCGTTCGAGTTGAACGTGATCGCGGTCGGACCGGTGTACAGGCACGCACCGCCAGTGACGCCGTCGTAGGCGCGCGTCTCGTTCTTGATCGACGTGTTGCTCGGGGGCATCGTCAGCGGGTCCGCGTAGTGCGGATCACCCGGCTGCGCGAACACCGGCGAGCCGGAGCCGCAGCTGTTCGGGCGGTACAGCTTCCCGGTCTTGTTCCCGTTCGGCCCGAGCCAGCTCGTGGACGTCGCGCCGAGGAACTTCGCGCCGTTGCACACGAGGTACGCGTCATTCGAGTGCAGCGGGCCGTTGATGACGTCGAACGGACCGAAGCTGATCTCGACGCAGTTCGAGTTGCGCCCGTCGTAGTAGTGGTGCGCGCACTGCGTCTGCGCCTGCGACGGCGTGAACGGGTTGCCCGTGTAGAGCGACGGGTCCATGGTCTCGTAGTCGGTGAAGTACAGGTAGTCGATGAAGCTGCGGCGGCGCAGCGTCGCCTGGACCGTCCGCACCGCGTTGCCGACCTTCCCGGACGACAGCACGGTGACCGTGCCCTTCTTGGCGAGCTCGTTCGGGTCGAGGATCGAGTAGCGGAACTGCGCGTTCGACGCCGTACCCGTCGAACCGCCGGCCAGGTTCGTCCACGCGGTCGCGTTCGGGACCTGTGGGACCGTCGTGTAGTAGTTGCTGTTCTGGTTGAGCCGGAACACGAAGTCGTCGACACCCGCGTTCGCCGCCGCGAGCGCGCCGTTCCAGTTCTCGTCGTGACGCGAGATGTCCTGCGAGCCGATGCCGTAGCCGATCGCGGCCGTGGCGAGGAGCATCAGCGCGAGCGTCGCGAGCAGCACGGTCATGACCGCGAAGCCGTCCTCGCCGTGCGCGGCACGGGTGATCCGCGCCCGCGTCACGACGACACCTGGGTGAAGTCCATGTTCGGCATCCGGACGGTGCTCTGCAGCGTCGTGTAGCCGATGCCGCCCGTCGGCGTCTTGCGGATCATGAGGTCGATCGAGACGGAGTTGATCCCGAGCAGCGCGGTGCCCGTCAGCGGCGTCGGCGTGATGGGGTTCCCGTTCTGGTCGAGGTAGGTGAAGATCGGCGAGCCGGACGGGTTCGCGACGTACCGGCCGACGTAGCGGACGTGCGGCTTGTTCGTCGGGTCCGAGTCGTACGTGTAGTTCGGCGCGTTCGCGATCGAGGCCGCGTCGGGCTGCTTGACCTCCTCGATGAGCTGGTTGTTGCTGTCGACGTAGATGTGCACGCGGACGGGCGCGTAGCCGTTCGACGACGACAGGTTGAGGTTGGCGTAGAACTCGACCTCGGTGTCGTTTGCGATCGCGAACGCCGACGTCCCGGCCTGCAGGCGGGTCGCGGTGCGGAGGTCCTTCGTCGTCGTGTCCATCAGCGTGCGCGCCTCGTCCAGGTTGACGAGGCGGTTCTCCGCGCCCGCGACCGAGGCCGTCATCGAGTCGACGCCCTGGTACACGACCATCACGACGATGCTCATGATGGCGAGCGTCGCGACGATCTCGAACATGCTCGCGGTGCCCCGCTCGGAGCGCGCCCAGAACCGCGTACGCGCTCGCGCGATCACTGGACCGACACCGCGACGGTCGGCGTGCTCGTCGTGCCGGTCGGGTCGAGCACCGCGGTCGGCTGACCCGAGACGGTGTGCCCCGTCACCTGCAACGCGTACGTCCCGTACGGGAGCGCGGCCGTCACCGTGCCGGTCGAGTCGGTCGCGCCGAGGTCGTAGCTCTCACCGGACGGGCACCCGGTGTCGGACGCGTGCACCGCGACGACGTCCGTGCCCGCCAGCGCGACGCCACCCTGCTGCACGCTCACCGACACGGACGGGAGCGTGATCGTCGTCGCGGCCGACTGCCCCGGTGTCACCGCGACGGGCGCGCCTCGCTGACCGCCCTGCCAGTACGGGCCGCTCGCCGAGCTCCCCTCGGGATCCGCATCCGCGCAGTCGCCGGCCCAGGCCGTGTACCCCGCCGTCGTCGGGAACAGGTTGCCGATCGACCTCGTCGTGCCGGACCCCGTGAACGCGTGCGTCCCGTTCGGCTGGAAGTCCGTGTCGCCGAGCGTCACCGCGACGTTCGACGGGACCGTCGCACCGCCGTTGCCGGCCAGCGTGACGTTCAGCGTCGCGGCCTGCGCGTAGTCGAACCCGACCTGGGTGATGGTGTTGGCGGTGACGCCGACCGTCTGCGTCGGCGACGGGTTCCCCTGCCGGTCGACGTACCCGGCCGAGCCGAGCGACACGACGTACGAACCCGCGGCCGCGCCGCTGAAGAACGCGCACCCGTTCGTGTCGGTCGAGTTCGTCGCGGGCGTGACCGCCGGCGTCACGGTGACGGGCACGCCGGAGACGGCCTTGCCGTCGGCGCCGAGCACCTTCACGCCGAGGAACCCGAGCCCGGTCTGGTCGTACAGCCCCACGGGCGGGCTGATGACGGTGTGCGCGTCGGCCGGCGTGACGCCGTGCATCGACGGCCACGTCACCGACACGTCGACCCGGAACACGAGGTCGTTCGTCGACGTTCCGTTGGCGTCGCACGGGTCGCTCGTCGAGTTGACCGGGACCGGGTTGACAGTCGTCGTCACGGTGTAGGGCGTGCCACCGGGGTTCGGGACGTCGACCGTCTGCGGCGCCTGCGTCCCGAGTTGCGCCTCGAGCTGCGTGAAGCTCATCGCGCGCAGCTGGTCCATCCGCTGCGACGCGAGGTTCGCGGCGACCGCGCGGTTGCGGTTGTTGCGGGTCAGGTTCAGACCCGAGCTGATCGACGCGACGATCGCGCTGCTCATGATGGCGAACAGCGAGATCGCGACGACGAGCTCGATCAGCGTGAAACCCTGCTGGTCACCCCGGATGCAGGCGCGCGTGGATGCAGGCGCGCGCCGACGGCGGTCCGAGCCGCCGCGTCCTGCATCCCCTCGTCCCTCCATGCGGATGTGCCGTCCCTCCTGAGGACCTGCTCCGGAGGTATCGGCACGAACGGTGCAGATGCTTGAGCCCGGTCAGGCGCTCACAGCGCCGTCACGGTGAAGCGGTCGAACGAGAAGTCCGCGTTGTCACCCCGCAGCCCGACCTTGCCGGGGCGCGTGATCGGGGGCCCGCCCGTCCCGCGGTCGACGGCCCGGGCGAGCAACGTGCCGTTCCCGAACAGCTCGATCGTGACCGAGCCGTCGGCGCCCGTCGCGACCGTCGCCCGCACGTGCTCCCACGCGCCGAGCGGCACGGCGTGGCGACCTGTCGCGAGCTGGTAGTACGTGCCGTCGTTGCTGGGGCCGCCGGGGACCTTCTTCTTGATCGCGACCGTGCCGTCGCGACGGTCGATCGACGCGTAGTAGAGCGAGTACTCGCTCTGGTAGTGCAGGAACACGTGCACACCGTCCCAGGCGACGGCGGGCGTCCGCTTCGTCGTGACGAACCGGTCGAGCCGCAGGTCGAGGTCGACGGCGACGTTCCCGAAGCCGGGGTTCGTGGTCGTGAGCCGGAAGACGGCCGAGTCGTTGCCGTTCGACGACGTCGCGTTCGGCGCGACGTCGTCGGGAGCGCCCGTCCAACCCGCGCCGGCACGCGTGAACAGCGACCCGCTCGTGAGCTCCCAGTCGGGTGAGCGCACCGCGTCGGCCCGGCTCGGGTTCCAGTACGCGAACTCGTTGGTGACGAGCCCGTCGGCGCGGTCGAAGTCGTCGCGGAACAGCACCTGGCCCGGTGCCGGCGACGCGGCGGCCGCGTGCACGACCGTCCGCGCGCCGTGCCCGTCACGCGCGGACGACGACGACCACGGCGACACGATCAGGACCGCGACTCCCGCGACCGCGACCGCGATCGCGAGCGCGCCGGTGACCAACGACGTCCGCACGACTCCCCGACCCGCTTACCCGTGCGCGCCGATGCCGCTGCTCGGCCGGCCGTCCCAGCTGACGCCACGTCCGCGTCCGTCGTCGGCCGACAGCACGCTCCCGTCCGCGCCGAGCACGGGCGGGGTGGTGACGAGGCTGGCGCGGTCCATGCCCGACGCGGCCTGCCACCACGCGAGCGGCACGGAGTAGCCGTTGAGGCCGACGGCGACGCGCGGGTCCGGCGTCGCGAGCCAGTTCCCGTCGGACACGAGCCTCGCGCGCACCTGTTGCGCGCCGACGCCCGAGATGCTGAGCGGGCGCTCACCGGCACCCGACACGACGAGGAGGTTGTCGAGCACCCGCGCGCTGCTGCCGGCCGCGACGAGGACGTCCGTCGGCTGCACCACCGCGCCACCCGCGTTCGCGACGGTGTTGTTCGCGAGCGTCGCGTGCGCGCCGCCGGCGAGGAGCACACCGTGCGCGAAGTGGCCCGTGACGACGTTGTGGTCGACGACGACCTGGCCCGCGCCGTTGTCGGCGACGTAGATCCCGAGCGTCGCCGAGCCGAGCACGTTCCCGGACACCCGCCCGGAACCCGCGGCCTTCACGTCCGCACCCGAGCTCTGCTGGATCTGGTTGCCGACGATCGTGTACCCCGTCGCGAGCGACGACGCGTAGATGCCGTGCTCGAACACGGGGTCGCTGCCGTTGCGCAGGATGGTCGAGCCGGACACGAGGCTGTCGCGGCCCGCGAGCTGGATCCCGTCACCGTTGTAGCGGGCCGGACCGTGCCCGTTGTCGGTGACGGTGTCGCTCGTGTAGCGAGCGCCGGTGACGTCACGCAGCTCCTGGATCCCGGCCGACTGGTTCCCGGCGATCGAGGAGCGGTCGACGGTCACACCGTCGCAGCGGTCGAGCTCGATGCCCGCGCCCGCACTGCCTTGCACGGCGACGCGCTCGAGCACGACGGAGCCGCAACTCTGGAGCCACACGTCTTCCCGCGACGCGCCGACGAACGCGACGCCCGTCACGGTGACGTCGTGCACGTTCATGAGCTTGAGCGCGGTCGCGCCACCGCGCGCGTCCACGACGACGGGCCCCTGCGCGACGACGGCGATCGGGTGCCCGGGGCTGCCGGACCGGTCGACGCGGAACGCGGGGTAGGTCCCCGCGGCGACCGCGATCGTGTCCCCCGGGTTCGCGAGCCGCGCGGCCGCGGTGATCGTGCACACCGGGGTCGACGGCGAGCGCGCCTGGTCGCCCGACCTCGCGTCCGAGCACGCGGCCGCGCGCACGTACAACGTGTGACCGGATGGTGAGGACGACGCGAACGCGTCGAGCACGACGACGGACGTCGCCGCGAGCACCAGCACGAACACGACGACGAGCCGCGCGACCGTGCCCCGCGTCGTCACGCCCACCCGCTCCCCCGCGCGGACACGCGTGGGGAGGAGATCGCGGTCGCGGCTCACGGCCGCACCGCCAGCTTCGACACGACCGGGACAGGGCTCGTCGCGTGCGCGCGCTGGCCGGTCAGCTCGAACCCGCCCACCGCGACACGGGGATCCATCGGCAGGCGCGCCATCGGGTGGCCGTCGACGTCGACCTCGAGCACGTTGGCGTGGACGCTCACGACGACGTCGTACGCCGCGGCGGGTGGCAGTCGGTCGTCCGCGAGCACCGTGTCGTGCGGGTACGTGCCCTGGCGGACCTGGAGCGACCCCCACCCGAGCGAGACCTGCACCGGTGCGGACGACCCCGAGAACACGCGCAGGCCGGTCGTCGTGCCGTCACCCTTGCCCTGGAATCCGCCGAGCGTCGCCGCGATCGTGAACTCACGCCAGAACGCGGTCCGGTCGGCGGCGAACTGCAGCCCGACCCAGTTGCTTCCGGAGGCGATCTGCGCGGGGTCGACCGCGAGCTCGTCGCCGACGAGCGCGGGCGTGTACGGCTTGCCCGACGCCGTCGTCCAGAGGTCGGGGCGGGTGAACGGCTGCGGTACCGACGCGGGCGGGAGCAGCGTCGAGCTCTCGATGTGCGCGACGTAGTCGTCGAGCGAGGTGCGCCACAGGACGTCGACGCGACGGAGGTTGCCCGCCGCGGTGTCGGCCGGCGTCGTGATCGCCGAGCCGTCCTCGTCGAGCATCGCGCCGCGGAAGAGCTGCGAGACCGTCTTGGCGAGCGCGGCGGAGACCGCCGGTGACGACGAGTTCGCCGAGAACGGGTACGCGAAGAACACGGGGTCCGCGCCGTGCGCGCGCAGGTCGCGTTGCGAGCGCATGAGGTCCGCGGTGATCCGGTTCGTGTACTCGGGCAACGTCTCCACCCGGCGCTCCGCGGCGAGGTACTGCAGGTTGTTCATGAACGGACCCTGGTGCCGTTGCGCGTCGACGGTGATGTAGTGGTGACCCTTCGAGGTGTGCGACTCGAGGTCCCACCGACCGGAACGTTGCAAGCGCTCGAGCTCCGGCCACGTCATGTAGTACGACGCCTTCGTCCCGACGTTCCCGGTGATGACGAACGCGATCGCGTGTTGGTGGTGCTGCGCGAGGATCTTGTCGGCGTACTGCCACACGCCGAGGATGCCGTCGTCGAACGTGAGCAGCACCGAGTGCGGCGGCAGCTTGCCGCCCGCGAGCCAGCGATCGAGGTCGCTCGCGGTGATCGTCGTGTACCCCGCGGCGTCGAGGAGCGCCATCTGCGCCGCGAACTGCTCCGGCTTCACGGAGTACGGGCTGGACGGATCGTCGGTGACGTTGTGGTACGTCATGATGATCGGCGGCCCCGTCCCCGTCGTGTCGACGGGAAGCGCCTTCAACCGCGCGACGAGGTCGTCCCGCACGTGCGGGATCGGAACGGAATACTGCGCGGCGACCTGTTGGTCGGCCGAGCGTGGTGCGTGCGTGTGCGCGGCCTGCACGATCGTCGGCACGATCACGTACCCCGCGGCGAACAGCGCGAGCGCGACCTTGTGCCACGTCTTGAAGCGCTTGCCGCGCGCCCGCACGGCGGCGCGCCGGCGTTCCGTGCGGACGGGAACCGCACCGCTGATCCCGCCGACGGCCCGCGTGCTCATGCTTCCCGCTCTTGGCCCTGCGGGCCGGGCCGCGTCGGAGCGGCGAGTGTCCGCCCGCCGGGTATCCCGGCCCGCAGCGAGCGCGACCGTTGGCACGGTCCCGCTCCCGCTCGACTCCCGGCTCGCTCGCTCACCTCGTCCCCCACTTCGAGTCGCGCATCGTGGCGAGCGCGAGCGGGAACTGCCACACGAGCACGGCGGTGTAGAACAACGCGAACAGCACGCCGTGGTACCAGAGCCGTTCACGCCGGTAGACGCGGTAGTAGAGCCCGTAGAGCAGGGCCATCGCGAGGATGCCGCCGACGTACCAGTACGGCAGCGTCCCCTGCACGTACGGGTCGAACACGAGCGACTTCAACACGATCTGCGGCGCGATCAGCGGGAGGAAGATCCCGAGGTAGAACGACGACGACACGATCGGGTGCTTGCGCCACATGAACGTGCACGCCCGGATCGACTCGCGGATCCAGCTCTTCTTCCACCGCATCTGCTGGCGCAGGAACTTCTTCATCGTCTCGGGGACGACCGTGTACGCGTGCGCGTCCGGCGCGTAGAGGACGCGCCAGTCGCGGAGCAGGAAGTTGGTCAGGCTGCGGTCGTCGCCGTAGGTGCTGGGCTCGCCCAGGAACGTCTGGTTCAGCCACTTGTCGAGGACGCGGTCGACGGCCTCGCGCCGGTACCCCGAGAAGCAGCCCGAGCAGCACGTCACCGACGAGAACAGCGCCTCGGCGGACTTGTAGACGCGGAACGCGACGTAGTAGCGGACGGCCTGCATCCGGGTCAGGAAGTTCACGTCGCGGTTCGCGACGTCCGTGTGGCCGGCCACGGCGCCGACGCGCGGATCGGCGAAGTAGCGAGCCAGCTTGCGCAGCGCGGACGGCTCGATCTGCGAGTCGGAGTCGATGAACACGAACACGTCCGCGTCGCGCGCCCACCGCACGCCGACGGCCATGGCCGCACGCTTGCCTTGGTTGACGGCCTGCGGGAGGACGACGAGCTCCGGGTGCCCACGCTCGAACTCGCGGATCGCGCGCAGCGTCCCGTCGGTCGAGCAGTCGTCGACGACGACGACACGCAGCTTGTCGGCCGGGTAGTCCACCGACACGCAGGCATGCAGCGTCGCCTGGATGTCGCGCTCTTCGTTGTACGCCGGGACGACGATCGCCATCACGGGCAGGTCGGCGTCGCCCATCCCCCGTGGCAGCTTTGGGTGGTACATCGCGCCGAGGACGAACCGGGACAGGATGTAGACGAGCACGACGAGGCTGTAGATCACCCATGCCGGCGCGCGTGTGATGTCGCGGACCGACATCGACTTGTACGCGCAGATCGCGACGATCACCGCGGCGAGCACGAAGTAGAGCAGGCCGCGTTCGATCGGTCCGGTCGTGCGGGGTGGTGTCGGTGTGGGCAGGGTCGAGACCGGTTCGGGCGCGGGCATCGTGCTCGACGGCTGCTGCATCGCTTCCCCTCTTGCGGTGCGGGAGCCGGCCGGCGAGGGGCGCGCGCCGCCGACGCGACCACCGCGCGACGGTCACGCCGGCCCGCGTGCCGGCCTCGCGATGCCGACACTGGGATCCGCACGTTGCATCGGCGCGATGCGGCCGCGTTCTGTAGCGGTCGCGGCAGATTTTTCGCGCGCTCCGTGTGGGATCAGGGCGCGCGACGGGCGGCGTCCACCAGGGCACCCGCGAAGCGCCGGGCACCCGACGAGTAGACCGGGCAGGCGCCGACGACGCCCCGGTCGGCGTGCGCGTCGCCCGGGCACAGGTGGATGCCGTCGGCCGAGCGGACGACGATCCGCCCGTCGACGCAGCCGAGGCCGGGGCTGTCGCCGGGCCCGCACGGCAGCGTGTCGGTGAAGCGCCCGTGTTCGAGGACGCTCGCGCCGACGTCCGCGACGACCATCCCCGACCGCGACCTCGCGACCGAGCGGGCCGCGGCCGTGAGCTGCCGGACCGCATCTGCGCCGGCCCGCGCACGAGGGAGCGGCGCGATCGCCCACACGAGGGGCACGTGCACACGCGCCGCGGCCTCGACTGCGGCACGGATGTCGGCCTTCCAGCGCGCGCCATAGGCGGACGAGCCGGGCACGAGCTGACGGCTGCGCCCGTCACGCATGCACGGCGTGAACGAGTTCCCGGCGAACTCGAGCACGACGACCCGCGGGCGACGCGTCGCGAGGTCGTGGCGCAACGCGCCCAGCTCGTCGCACAGTGCGAGCCCGCCGAACGAGGTCACCTGCGCGCGCAGGCCCGCTCGCGCCGCGGCCGCGACGACCGCGTCGCTCGCCTCCCAGGCGAGCGAGTCGCCGTACACGACCACGTCGGGCGCACCCGGCGCGGCGTGCACCGGGGCCACCTCCGCGGCCTGCACCGCGGGCAGCGCCGCGTTCGCGACGGACGCGGCCGCGATCACCGCGCCCACGATCGTCGTGGCGATCACTACCGGGATGAGTGTGCGACGCACCCGCGAGCGATCGGCACGCGCATGCGCCACCCTGAACGCGAACTCGGCGATCACCTCGGCTCCCTCGGGCCGGGCCGTCCCGCGCTCCGCGCACGGCCCGGCTTCGTCCGCACTCACCTCGGCTCCCTCGGGCCGGGCCGTCCCGCGCTCCGCGCACGGCCCGGCCTCGTCCGCACTCAGTACCCCGCGCCGGCGTTGGCAGGCCGCGTGGCGCCGCCCGGGTTGGTGCCGTAGATCGTGATCGGCGTGCCCACCGGGACCTGCGGGAACAGCCAGTCCTGGTCCCAGTCGTGGGTGCGGACGCAGCCGTGGCTCCCGGGATACGGCGGGACGATCGCCTCGCCGTGCATCGCCCAGCCCTGCAGGAAGTACAGCGGCTTGTACAGCGTGCCGAGCGGCGCCACGACCGGCGCGGCGACGGCCCGGTACACGGTGTAGGGGCCGGTCGGGGTGTACGCGACCTGCTGGGCCGACGAGCCCGGCTCCGTGTAGGAGCGGCCGCTGCCCGTCGAGACGTCGAGGATCGTGACCGGCTGGCCCGGCACGACGACGAACGCGATCTGCCGATCGAGGTCGACCTCGATGTGCGGCTGCGGCGACGTGCTGCGCGGCCCCGCGCCGGTCGGCGATCGGAGGCGCGCGCGTACCGCGGAGCCGACCACGCCGTCACGGGGCAGGCCCTCGTGCTTCTCGAACGCCGTGCCCGCGCCGGTCGTCTGCGCGCCGAACACGCCGTCGGCCGGGCCGGGTCGGTAGCCGAGCGTCGTGAGCCGTTGCTGGACCTGCGTCACCGCGGGCCCGGTGTCGCCGGCCTGCAGCAGACCGGACTCGTCGGGCGGCGCCGCGACCGTCGGCGCGAGCAGGTGCTTCGACCGCCACGCGTCGACCATCGCGACGAGCGTCGCGGCGACGTCACCCGTGTTCGGCGTGTCGACGTGACGGTCGCGCTGCAACGCGCGCACCGCGGCGGTGGTCGCGGGCCCGTAGTTCCCGTCGATCGTGCCGTGGTAGTAGCCGAGCTCGGTGAGGACGGTCTGCAGGCCGCGCACGATCGTCGGCTGCTGGCGACCGGTCGCGGTGCGGAGCGCGACCGCGGTCGCCTGGTCGAACGCGCCGTTCGCGGGCAGGCCCTTCGATCGCTGGAACTCCTCGATCGCGCGTGTCGCGCGCGCGGTGAAGCCGCTGTCGAGATGGCCGACGTGGTAGCCGAGGCGCGTGAGCTCGTCCTGCAGCAGGTACGCGATGTCGGCGATCGGCTCCGGCACGTTGCGCAGCAGCGCGGGGACCGTGGTCGTCGTGGGCGCGCGGGACGAGCGCGACGACCCGCTCCCGCACCCTGCGACGAGGGCCGGGAGCACGACGAGCGCGAGCACGAGCGCGCCCGTCGTTCGACGTTGCCGTCCTGCCGTCATGTCCCACCCTGCTCGGCGCGATGTCCGACCCTGCTCGACGCGCCCGCGGGTGAGACGTCTACACCGCGGCTTTGGCCCCCGGCAGGACGCGGTAGGCGTCGTAGACGGAGTCGACGCGCTTGATCGCACCGATCATCGAGTCGAGGTGGCCGGGGTCGGCCAGCTCGAAGTCGAACCGGAGCTTCGCGACGCGATCCGCGCTGGTCTGCGAGTTGCAGCTCAGGATGTTGACGTGATGGTCGGACAGCACCTGTGAGACGTCGCGCAGGAGCTTCGACCGGTCGAGCGCCTCGACCTCGACGGACACGACGTAGGTCGCCGGCTGGTCGTGGTCCCACTCGACCTCGATGAGACGGTCGCCCTGGCTGGCCTCGAGCTGCGACGCGTTCGCGCAGTCGGCCCGGTGCACCGAGACGCCTCGGCCGCGTGTCACGAACCCGATGATCTCGTCACCGGGGACCGGGGTGCAGCACCGCGACAACCGCACCATGAGGTCGTCGAGGCCCTCGACGTGGACACCGACCGTGCGGTGCTCACGCCCCCGCGACGCGCGCGGTGGCCGTCGCGCGGTGACCGGCAGCTGCTCCTCCCCGCCGCGCAGCTCGCGCTGGATGCGCTGCACGACGGCCCGCGCGGAGACGTGCCCCTCGCCGATCGCGGCGTAGAGCGCGTCGAGATCCGCGTAGTGCATCGCGCTCGCGACGTCGGTGACGACGCTGCTCCGCGCGAGCTTCTGGACCGGGAGGCCCTCCTTGCGCATCGCCTTGGTGAGCTCGTCGCGACCGGTGTCGATCGCGTCGGTGCGGCGCTCACGGGAGAACCACTGGCGGATCTTGCTGCGAGCGCGGGGCGTCTGGACGAACTGCAGCCAGTCGCGGCTCGGCCCCGCGCCCTCGACCTTGCTCGTGAAGATCTCGACGGTGTCGCCCGACACGAGCTGCGAGTCGAGCGGGACGAGCCGGTTGTTGACGCGCGCGCCGATGCAGCGGTGCCCGACCTCGGTGTGGATCGTGTACGCGAAGTCGACGGCCGTCGCGCCGGCCGGGAGCGTGATGACCTTGCCCTTGGGCGTGAAGACGAAGACCTCGTCCTGCTCGAGGTCGATCTTCAGCGACTCCATGAACTCGGCCGGATCGGACGTCTCCTGCTGCCAGTCGACCATCCGTTGCAGCCACGCGAGGTCCTCGGCCGGCGACGCCTGCTCCTTGTAGCCCCAGTGCGCGGCGATGCCGTACTCCGCGCGCCGGTGCATCTCGTGCGTCCGGATCTGGACCTCGACCGGCTTGCCCTGCGGCCCCACCACCGTCGTGTGCAACGACTGGTAGAGGTTGAACTTGGGCATCGCGATGTAGTCCTTGAACCGGCCCTGCACCGGCTTCCACAGCGCGTGGATCGACCCGAGCGCGCCGTAGCAGTCCTTCACGGAGTCGACGATGACGCGCACGCCGACGAGGTCCTGCACGTCGTCGAACTCCTTGCCGCGCACGACCATCTTCTCGTAGATGGACCAGTAGTGCTTCGGACGGCCCGTGACCTCGGCGGTGATGTGCAGCTCGGCGAGACGCGAGCGCAGCGCGTCGAGGACGAGCTCGAGATGGTCCTCGCGCTCCGGTGAGCGCGTCGCGACCATCTGCTCGATCTCGGCATAGCGCTTCGGGTGCAGCACCGCGAACGCGAGGTCCTCCAGCTGCCACTTGACGTCCGCGATGCCGAGCCGGTGCGCGAGCGGCGCGTAGATGTCGAGCGTCTCCTGCGCGATGCGCAGCTGCTTGGCCTCGGGCAGCGACGCGATCGTCCGCATGTTGTGGAGGCGATCGGCGAGCTTGATGAGCAGGACCCGGATGTCCTTCGCCATCGCCACGAGCATCTTGCGCAGCGTGGCCGCCTGCTGCTCCTCCTTGGAGTCGAACTGCAGCCGGTCCAACTTGGTCACGCCGTCGACGATCGCCGCGACGTCCGCGCCGAACGCGGCCTCGATGTCGTCGCGGGTGACCACGGTGTCCTCGACCGCGTCGTGCAGCAGCGCGCCCGCGAGCGTCACGTCGTCGAGGCCGAGGTCGGCGAGGATCATCGCCACCCCGAGCGGGTGCGCGATGTAGGGCTCGCCCGAGCGGCGGACCTGGTCCGCGTGGGCGTCGCGCGCCACGTCGAACGCCCGCTCGATGAGGTCGGTGTCGCTCTTGCGATGGTGCTCGTGGAAGGCGGCGACGAGCGGCGCGACGGCGACGTCGACGTGGTGCCGCCGCCACGGCAGCACGGAGCGCCGGTCGATCCGCTGGTCGGTGGTCGAGATGCTCACGGGGCTTCCGATGCGTGCGTCATGCCTCGTACGTCAACATCGTGTGGAGCTCGTACCCTTCCAGCTTCGACCGGCCGCCCAGGAAGCCCAGCTCGAGCAGGAACGTCAGGCCGACGACCTCGCCGCCGAGCCGCTCGACGAGCCTGACCGTCGCCTCGGCGGTGCCACCGGTCGCGAGGACGTCGTCGCACACGACGACTCGCTCACCCGGCGCGACCGCGTCGCGGTGGATCTCGAGCAGGTTGCTGCCGTACTCGAGCTCGTACTCCTCGCGCTCGATCTCCCACGGCAGCTTCCCGGGCTTGCGCACGGGCACGAACCCGGCGTCGAAGCGGCGCGCGAGAGGCGCGGCGAGCACGAAGCCCCGGGCCTCGACGCCGATCACCTTGGCGACGCCCTCGCCGTCGAAGGGCTCGGCCAGGTTGTCGACCACGAACGCGAAGGCCCGCGCGTCGGCGAGCAGCGGCGTGATGTCCTTGAAGACGACCCCCGGGCTCGGCCAGTCGGGGATGTCCCGGATCAGTTCCTTGAGGTACGGCACGCGCTCGATCACGCCAGTCTACGGGCCCCGCCCCTCGCTTCTGTGAAGGCTCATCCACACATCGTGTGGTTCACGCTTCCCAAAACGGGCGGGGGGCGGTCAGCGACGCTTGCGGCGGCGTTGCTGGCGCGGGCGGGGCGTGACCCCGCCGGGCTGGCGCGGGGCCGGCGCGGGACGCGCCGCGGCGGCCGCGCGCGCGGGTTCCGCGACGGGCTCCCCCGGCGGCTCGAGCGCGGCTTCGCCGTCGGGCTCGACGTCGGGCTCGACGTCGCGGACGGCCGGTGCCGCGGGCGCCGGCGTCTCGACGGCTGCGGAGCGCGCCCGCAGCGTCTCGGCCCGCTCGCGCATCGTGCGGTAGCGCGGCTCACGCTCCTTCCACCACGCGAGGATCGGCGTCGCGACGAAGATGGACGAGTACGCACCGGTCAGCAGACCGACGAACAGGGCGAGCGCGAAGTCCTCGAGCGCGATCGCACCGAGGATGTAGCTGCCGACGACCAGCAGCGAGAACACCGGCAGCAGCGCGACGAACGAGGTGTTGAGCGAGCGCATCAGCACCTGGTTCATCGAACGGTTCGCCATCGCCGAGTACGTGTCGCCCTTGATCGTCCCGAGCGTCGGCACGTTCTCCTTGATCTTGTCGAACACGACGACCGTGTCGTACAGGGAGAAGCCGAGGATCGTCAGGAACGCGACGACCGTCGCCGGCGTGACCTCGAACTGCGTCAGCGCGTACACGCCGACGGTGACGACGATGTCGTGGAGCACCGCGAGGATCGCGGCGACGGCCATCTTGAACTCGAATCTGAAGCTGAGGTACAGCGCGATCAGCACGAAGAAGACGATGAGCGCGCGCAGCGCCTTGCTGCTGACCTCGTGGCCCCACGTCGGCCCGACACTGTTGATCGTGACGGCGCTCGGCGCGATGTGCGCGTACTTGGCGAGCGCGTCCGTCACCTTGTTCTCGGTCGTCGCGTCGACGTTCTTCGACTGGACCCGGACCTTGTTGTTGTTGACGATCAGGATCGTCGCGTCCGGGACGATGGACTGCACGGAGCTGCGCACCGAGCCCGACGACACGTGGGCGCTCTTGGCCTGGAACTCCCACTGCGTGCCGCCCTTGAAGTCGATGCCGAGGTTGAGGCCGCGGACACCGAGTGAGATCAGGCCGATCAGGATGATCGTGCCGGACAGGAGCGCCCACCGCCACGACCGGCCGACGATGTCGAAGTGCGTCCGCTCGTGGAAGATGTCGGAGATCGTGTGCCGGCCACGCTTCTCCGTCGTGTCGGGCGCAGTCTGCGTCGCGGTCGTCATACGGTCGCCTCGCGGACGTCGAGGCCGGCCGCGATGCCGAGCGGACCGGTCACGAGGTTCCGGCGACGCGCGAGCAGCACGACGACGGGGTGCATGAAGAAGTAGGCGATGACGAGGTCGAGCAGCGTCGAGAGGCCGAGGAAGAACGCGAAGCCGCGCACCGAGCCGACCGCCAGGACGTACAGCGCGCCGGCGCTCAGGAGCGAGACGAGGTCTGCGGCGACGATCGTCTTGAACGCGCGCGTGAAGCCGTGGTCGAGCGACGACCGGATCGTCTTGCCGCTGCGTACCTCGTCCTTCAGGCGCTCGAAGTAGACGACGTACGAGTCGACCGTGACACCGACCGACACGATGATGCCCGTCACACCGGCGAGCGACAGCGTCAGGTTGACCGAGTTCCCGAGATACGTGACGAGCGTGTACAGCGCCATCCCCGACAGCGCGATGCCCGCCCAGACCACGAGCCCGAGCAGCCGGTAGTAGAAGAGCATGTAGCCCGCGACGAGCGCGAGGCCGATCACGCCGGCGATGAGGCCGGCGCGCAACTGGTCGGAGCCGAGCGTCGGCGAGACGTTCTCCGACGTGAGCTGCTTGAGCTGCACGGGCAGCGCGCCGAAGCGCAGCAGCCGGGCGAGGTCCTCGGCCTCGCTCTGCGTGAAGCTGCCCGAGATGCGCACCCCGTTGTTGTCGAAGTGCGACGTCTGGAACGCGGGCGCGGACTGCACGACGCCGTCGAGCGTGATCGCGACCTGGTTCGTGGGTGCGGGCTGGCCGTACTGCTTCGCCGCCATCCCGTTGAACGCGTCGAGCCCCTTGCTGTTCAGCTTCACGTCGACGCCCCAGCCGTCGCCGCCCTGCTGGTACGACGCCTGCGCGCTGCTGACGCCCTTCCCGGTCAGGGCGGCGGGACCGAGCTCGTAGATGATGTCGGGCTGGCCCTTGATGTGGCGGCCCGGCAGCACGACGGTCGCGTTGGCCTTGTCCTGGTCGAGCGGGGTGATCGGGGGCAGCGCGCTCTGCGCGGGGGCGGTGGTGGTCGTCGTCGCGGCCGTCGACGGTGTGGTCGTCGGCGTCGCAGCGGTGAGCCGGATGGGCGGCAGCGTCGCGCCCATCGACTGCTTCTTCGTCGTCGACGTGGTGGCCGGCTTCGTCGTCGACGTCGTGCCGGGCTTCGTCGTCGACGTCGTCGACTTCGGCTTCGAGCTCGACTTCGTCGGGGCGGCCGTCTCGTTCAGCACGGGACGGAACCGCAGCTCGGCGGTGCGACCGACGAGCCGCTGCGCCTGGGCGCGGTCCTTCACGCCCGGGAGGTCGACGACGATCGTCTTGCCCGTCCGCGTGATCTGCGGCTCGGCGACACCGAGCGAGTCGACACGGTTGCGGATGATGTTCACCGCCGTGTTGAGCGTGTCGTTCGTGGTCTTGCCGACGGGCGCGAGCACGACCGAGATCCCGCCCTGCAGGTCGAGGCCGAGGACGGGCGTGTTGCCGCTGAGCAACGTCGCGAGGAACGTGCCGATGACGACCACCAGGGTCCCGACGAGGAACCAGACCGATCGACGCATGCGGTCAGGCGGCGGGTTCCGCGGGCTGGCTCACGCGCTGGGAGATCGCGCCCCGAGCGATCTTCACGATCACGTTCGGCGCGATCTGCAGCTCGGCGGTCGTGTCGGTCAACGCGAGGATCGTGCCGAAGATCCCCGAGGTCGTCATGACCTCGTTGCCGACCTCGAGGCTGGCGACGAGCGCTCGGTGGGCGCTGGCCTGCCGTCGCTGGGGAAGGACGATGAGCACGAAGAACGCCGCGACCAGGATGACGAGGTAGATGAGGGCAGCCATCACCGATTCCGCGAGGACTGGGGAACGCGGGCGATGGTAGCGCGCCCCTGGTGAGCGGCCCGCGCAGCGATGTCTCGCTCGTGGCCGCTTCGCGGCCGGGTCGGGGGGCCACGCTTCCGCTCGGCTCTGCCTCGCTCGCTCAGGCGTCGAACAGTGACGACGCGCCCGGCTCGCCGGGCGGTGGTGTCATGCCGAGGTGCGCGAACGCGGCCGCGGTGGCGCGCCGGCCGCGCGGCGTCCGCTGCAGCAGACCCTGCTTGAGCAGGAACGGCTCGTAGACGTCCTCGACGGTGTCGGCCTCCTCCCCGACCGTGACCGCGAGCGTGCCGAGACCGACGGGCTGGCCCGCGTGCGTCCGGCACAGCGCGACGAGGATGGCCCGGTCGACCTTGTCGAGGCCCCGCTCGTCGACCTCGAACAGCGCGAGCGCCGCGCGCGCGGTGTCACCGTCGACGGTGCCGTCCCCCCGGACCTCGGCGTAGTCACGCACGCGCTTCAGCAGGCGGTTCGCGATGCGGGGGGTGCCGCGCGCACGGGACGCGATCTCGGTCGCGCCGTCGGCGAGGAGCGGCACACCGAGGATGTGCGCGGAGCGTTCGAGGATGGCGACGAGGTCCTCGGGCTCGTAGTAGTCGAGCCGCGCGACGAGCCCGAAGCGGTCGCGCAACGGGCCGGTGATGAGCCCGGTGCGGGTCGTCGCGCCGACGAGGGTGAAGCGCGGCAGGTCGAGACGGATCGAGCGCGCCGACGGGCCCTTGCCGATCACGATGTCGAGCTGGAAGTCCTCCATCGCGGGATAGAGGTACTCCTCGACCGTGCGCGGCAGGCGGTGCACCTCGTCGATGAACAGGACGTCGCCGTCGTCGAGGTTGGTGAGGATCGCGGCGAGGTCGCCGGCCCGCTCGAGCGCCGGACCGCTCGTGACCCGTAGGTGCGCGTCGAGCTCGTTGGCGATGATGCCCGCGAGGCTCGTCTTGCCGAGACCCGGCGGCCCCGCGAGCAGGACGTGGTCAGCGGCCTGGTGCCGCTTGCGCGCCGCGCCGAGGAGGATGTCGAGGTGCTCCTTGATCGGGCCCTGCCCGACGAACTCCGCGAGACGCCGCGGCCGCAGCGTCGTCTCCTCCGCGGCCTCGACCGGGTCGGCGACGGGCTGCATCAGCTCGTCACGCACGCGCCACCGCCAGGAGCTTGAGCGCGTCGCGCAACAGGTCCTCGACCCCCGCGTCGTCGGCCAGCTGACCGAGGACGTCGCGGATCTCGTCGCCGCCATAGCCGAGACCCGCCAAGGCCTCGCGCACCTCGGCGCGCGCGCTCGACGTCGAACTCGGGGATCCGTCGGCGAGGTCGAGGTCGGGAACGTCGAGCCGCGCCTTGAGCTCGACGAGGAGGCGCTGCGCGGTGCGCTTCCCGACGCCGGGCACGAGCGTGAGCGCGTCCAGATCGTCGTCGACCAGGGCGCGCCGCAGCGCCGCGGGCGGGTGCACGGAGAGGATCGCGAGCGCGAGCTTCGGGCCGACGCCCGTCGCACCGATCAGCGTCTCGAACGTGTCGCGCTCGTCTCGGGTGGGGAACCCGTAGAGCACCATCGCGTCGTCACGCACGTGGAGATGGGTGAAGAGGAACGCGGGGGCACCGGGATCGAGCTCGGGGACGGCGCGCAACGTGACGAGCACGCGGTAGCCGACTCCGCCGACCTCGACGAGCACCTCGCCCGTCGTCGCGCGCTCGAGCACCGTGCCGCGAACCGAGCCGATCATGATCTCGCCTCCTGTTTCGCCAGCGCGGCCTCGACCGCGCGCGTGAAGCCGTCCGCCGTGCCGTCCGCGGACGGGATGCGCGCGCGCCAGAGATGGCACAGCGCGAGGGCGAGCGCGTCGGCCGCGTCCGGCGGCTTCGGTGGCGCACCGAGCGCGAGGAGCCGCGTCACCATCGCCTGCACCTGGACCTTGTCGGCCCCGCCGTACCCGGTGACCGCGAGCTTCACCTCGTTCGGGCTGTAGTGCACGACCGGCACGCCGGCGCGCGCCGCGACGACGAGCGCGATCCCGCTCGCCTGTCCGACCGACATCGCGGTCCGCACGTTCGCCTGGAACAGCACGCGCTCGACCGCCACCGCCGCCGGTCGGAGCTCGCGCACGAGGTCGTCGAGCTCGCGCTCGAGCTGCGCGAGACGGGTCGCGAGCGCGTCGGCGGCCGGCGTGCGGATCACGCCGTACGCGAGCGCGGTCGCGCGGGTACCGCCCTGCACCGCGCCGTAGCCGCAGCGCGACAGCCCGGGATCGATCCCGAGCACCGCCCCGTCGAACACGAGTTCGATCCTACGGGGCTCGCTCGTTCGGGGCGCGGACCGTCAGCCCTCGCTGCGACGACGGCGGCGACGACGGGCGCGCCCGACGAGCAGCAGGGCGAGCACCGCGGCGAGGACGGGCGCGAGCCGCTTGAGCAACGGCGTCCCGCTCACCGCGAGCAGGTCGACCGGCTCGGGCTCGACGGACTCGATCCGGCGGGCGCCGTTCGTGCTCGCGTCGACGTCCTGCGGCGCGCTCGACGACGGCGCCGCGAGACCGGGCCCCGGGATCTCGCTCGCCGCGGCTGCGTCGCGCTCCTGCGCCTCGAGGTCGATGACCTCCTCGTCCTCGTCGGTGTCGCGGCCACCCAGCACGTCACGCTCGAGGTTCTCGACGAACTGCGCGAGCAGCTTCGACGACACGTCGCCGATCACGCCCCGCCCGAACTGCGCGACCTTGCCGGTGATCGACAGGTCGGTGTCGATGTGGACCTGCGTCCCCCCGTCGACGGGTTCGAGCATCGCGGTGACGGTCGCCGACGCGTTGCCCTGCCCGCGCGTGTCGCGGCCGCTCGCGGAGATGACGGCGCGGTGCGCGTCCTCGTCCACCTCGGCGAAGCGGGCGGCGCCCTTGTACTGCGCGGTGATCGGCCCGACCTTGACCTTCACCACACCTCGATACTCGTCGCCCTCGACCTCCTGCAGCGCGGCGCCGGGCATGCACGGCGCGATGCGCTCGATGTCGAGGAGGAGCCGCCACGCCTCCTCGACGGGGACGTTCACCCGGAACTGGTCCTCGATGCGCATCGCTGCTCCATGGCTCGCAGGTCGTCGAGCGTGTCGACGTCGGACGGGTCGCCGGTGCCGTCACACGGCACCTCCACCGCGCCGTGACGGCGCAGGAGGGCACGCGCACCGACGTCGCCCTCCAGCCGCATGGCCTCACCCCACCGGGATCGGCCGAGCAGCACCGGGTTGCCCCGCACGCCGCCGTAGGTCGCCACGGCGAGATCGGCGCCGTCATGGTACGCGGCCGCGAGACGGCGGTAGGCGTCCGGACCGACGAGCGGCTGGTCCGCGAGGCCGATGCACACCGCGCGGATCGACGGACGCCCCGAGAGCGCAGCCAGCGCGGCGCGCAGGCTGTGCGCGATGCCGCGCGCCCACTCCGTGCTGACGACGACCTCGACGTCGCCCCGCGCGTGCGGCGCGACGTCGTCGCCGTGGTTCCCGACGACGAGCACGACGGGCGTCGCGCCGCTCGCGACCGCGGCGTCGAGCGCCCACTCGACGAGGGAGCGTCCCTGGAGCTCGAGCAACGGCTTGACGACGTCGTCGCCGGCGCGGCTCCCGCGCCCCGCGGCGAGGATCGCGGCCGCGACGGTCACGAGCGCTCAGCCCGCGGCTTCCTCGAGCGCGCGGCGGGTGAGCACGCGCGCGAGGTGCTCGCGGTACTCGACGCTCGCGTTCAGGTCCGCGGGCGGCTCGGTGCCCTCGGCCGCGTGCTGCGCGGCGTCGGCCACCGACGCGCCGGCCGTCAGCGCCTCCTCGACCGCGCGCGCACGCACCGGTGTCGACCCCATGTTGACGAGCGCGACGCGCGTCGACCCGTTCCGCACCGCGACCGCGCCGACGATCGCCCAGTCCTGCTTGCGGCGCTGGAACTTCTGGTACGAGAAGCCCGTCGCGCCGGTCTTCGGGACGCGGATCTCGGTGAGGAGCTCGTCCGGCTCGAGCGCGGTCTCGAGGAACCCACGGAAGAAGTCGGTCGCCGCGACCGTCCGTTCACCGGCGCCACCGCGCACGAGGAACGTCGCGTCGAGCGCGAGCAGCGCGGCCGGCAGGTCCGACGCGGGGTCGCCGTGCGCGACGGAGCCGCCCAGCGTGCCGCGATGGCGGACCTGGTTGTCCCCAACCTGCGCGGCGACGGCACGCAGGACCCCGCACTGGTCGCGCAGCAGGTCGGACGTCTCGAGATCACGGTGACGCGTGAGCGCGCCGATCGCGACGTGGTCTCCCGCGTCGCGCACGTACGAGAGGTCGCCCACGCGTCCGACGTCGACGAGCACCGCCGGTGTGGCGAGACGCAGCTTCATCAGCGGGATGAGCGACATGCCGCCGGCGAGGAGCTTCGCGTCGTCGCCGTGCTCGCGCAGCGCCGCGAGCGCGTCGTCGGCCGACTCTGCACGGACGTACTCGAACGCGGCGGGGATCACCGCGCGCTCCCGGCAGCCGCGCTCTCGGCGCTCCCCGCAGCCGCGAGCACGGCCTCGACGATGTTGTGGTAGCCGGTGCAACGACACAGGTTGCCCTCGAGCCCGTCGCGCACGTCCCGCTCGGTGGGGTTCGGGATCTCCTCGATCAAGGACACCGCGGCCATCACCATGCCGGCGGTGCAGAAACCGCACTGCAGCCCGTGGTGCTCCTGGAACGCGCGCTGCACCGGGTGCAGCTCACCGTCGGCGGCGAGACCCTCGATCGTGGTGACGCTGCGCCCGTCGGCCTGGGCGGCGAGCATCGTGCACGACTTCACCGACTCACCGTCGACGAGGACCGTGCACGCGCCGCACGAGGACGTGTCGCAGCCGATCTTCGTGCCGGTCAGACCGCAGGCGTCGCGCAGGAACTGGACGAGCAACGTCCGCGGCTCGACGTCGTGCTGCTGCGCGACGCCGTTCACCGTGATGGAGGTCTGCATCTCCGGGACACTACGTCAGCCACTGCGGCTGGGGCCCACACGCTCCGGTCGCACGCGTAGCATGACGCGACGTTCGCGCTCCATCGCGGCGCGGTAGTCGTCCCAGTCGGGGTGCTCGCCGGCGACGGACCGGTAGTACTCCACGAGGTGGCCCATCGCGTCGGGCAGCTCGACGATCTCGACCGGCCCCTCGATCTGCACGAAGGGACCGAAGAACCGGTCCGTGAACACGCACAACGAGCACCACGGCTCGCGACGAAGGTTCTTCGTCTTCATCGCCGTCTCGCGCGTGCTGACGACGACCATGCCGTCGCGGTCGACGCCGCACGCGACGGGCGAGAGCTGCGGGCGGCCGTCAGCGCGCATCGTCGCGAGCACGGCGTGGTGATGCTCGCGGACGAAGGCGAGTGCCTCGGCAACATCCACGCGTCACACCCCGTCCAGCACGCGCTCGAGGTCGCGCGGCTTCTTGAAGATGGCGCGGACCGCGGCGACGAGCTTCCAGCGAACGACACCCTGCGCGTCGATCACGAAGACCGAGCGCTTCACCTGCACGCGGCTCCCTCCCTTGACGCCGTAGCTCTCCGCGACGCTGCCGTCGACGTCGGCGAGGAGCGGGAACGTGAAGTGCTCCTGCTCGGCGAAGCGTTCGTGGCTGTCGACGTCCTGCGGCGAGATGGCGAGCACGACCGCACCCGCGTGCTCGAAGACCGCGATGTCGTCGCGGTACGAGCGCAATTGCCGCGTTCAGCCGGGGGTGAAGTCGCCCGGGTAGAACGCGAGCACGACCTTGCGGCCGCGGTACTCGGAGAGCGTGAAGTCGCGGCGGTTGCCGCTCTCGACGCCCGGCAGCGTGAAGTCCGGCGCGGGCTCACCTACCGACACGCTCATGCCATCACCGCCTGCAGGACGTTGTCGGGGATGTCGAAGTTCGCGTACACCGCCTGGACGTCGTCGTGGTCCTCGAGCGCGTCGACGACACGCAGCACCTGCTTCGCGGCCTGCTCGTCGCCCAGCGGGACGGTCTGCGTCGGCAGCATCGTGAGCTCCGCGGACGTGATGGCGATGCCCGCGCCCTCGAGCGCCGTCCGCACCGCGTGCAGGTCGCTCGGCGGCGTGGTCACCTGCCACGTGTCGCCCTGGTCGGCGATGTCCTCGGCGCCGGCCTCGAGCGCGGCGAGCATCAGGTCGTCCTCGGATGCGGCCGACTTCTCGACGATGATCACGCCCTTGCGCTCGAACTGCCACGCGACGGCACCGGGCTCGGCGAAGTTGCCGCCGTTGCGGTTGAAGACGTTCTTGATCTCCGCCCCGGTGCGGTTGCGGTTGTCGGTGAGCGCCTCGACGTACAGCGCGACGCCGTTCGGCGCGTAGCCCTCGTACGTGACGGCTTCGTAGCGCACGCCGTCGAGCTCGCCCGTGCCGCGCTTGATCGCGCGCTCGATGGTGTCGACGGGCACGGAGTTGTCGCGCGCCTTCTGCACCATCGTCCGCAGCGTCGCGTTCGCCTCCGGGTCGCCGCCGCCCTCGCGCGCCGCCACCTCGATCTGGCGGATCAGGCGCGCGAAGAGCTTCCCGCGCGCCTGGTCGGCCGCGCCCTTCTTGTGCTTGATCGAGTGCCACTTGGAATGACCGCTCACGTCTTGACCTCCTGCAAGAAGAGCTCGTGGAGGCGCAGGTCGCCGGAGAGCTCCGGATGGAAGCTCGACGCCCAGATCGAGCCGTGCCGCACCAGGACGGGCACGCCGTCGTGGCGGGCGAGGACCTCCACGTCGTCGCCGGTGCGCTCGACGTACGGCGCCCGGATGAACACGCCGCGGAACGGGCCGCCGCGCAGGCCGTCCACGTCGAGGTCCGCCTCGAAGCTCGCGACCTGCCGGCCGTAGCCGTTGCGCCGGACGCGCAGGTCGAGGACGTCGAAGCCGTGCTGGTCGGCGCGACCGTCGACGACCTCGCGCGCGAGCAGGATCATCCCCGCACACGTACCGAACGTCGGGACGCCGTCGCGCACGAGCCCGCGTACGGGCTCGAACAACCCGGACGAGTCGAGCAGCTTCGCCATCGTGGTCGACTCGCCACCGGGGAGCAGCAGCGCGTCGACGCCGCTCAGCTGGTGCGGCTGCCGGACCTCGACGACGTCCGCGCCGAGCGCGTCGAGCACCTCGCGGTGCTCACGGAACGCACCCTGCAACGCGAGAACAGCGAGCTTCACCTGGGGGCACCTGGGTCATCACGGCGGTTGCGGTCACCAACCACGCTCGGCGAGCTTGACGTCGAGCGTGCCGATCTCGTCGCCGCGCATCGCGTCGCCGAGGCCGCGCGAGACCTTGGCGATGATCGCAGGATCGGCGTAGTGCGTCGTCGCCTCGACGATCGCCTTCGCGCGCGGCGCGGGGTCGGCGCTCTTGAAGATGCCGCTCCCGACGAAGACGGCCTGCGCACCGAGCTGCATCACGAGCGACGCGTCGGCGGGCGTCGCGATCCCGCCCGCGCAGAACAGCGGGACCGGCAGCTCGCCGCGCTCGGCCACCTCCTGCACGAGCTCGACCGGCGCGCGCAGCTCCTTCGCCCACGTGAAGAGCTCTTCGGGTGTCGCGACCGTCAGCTTCTTGATGTCACCCAGGATGGAACGGAGGTGGCGGACGGCCTCGACGATGTTGCCGGTCCCCGCCTCGCCCTTGCTGCGGATCATCGCCGCGCCCTCGGAGATGCGGCGCAGGGCCTCGCCCAGGTTCGTCGCGCCGCACACGAACGGCACGGTGAACGCCCACTTGTCGACGTGGTGCGCCTCGTCGGCGGGCGTGAGGACCTCCGACTCGTCGACGTAGTCCACGCCGAGCGACTCGAGCACCTGCGCCTCGGCGAAGTGGCCGATGCGGCACTTGGCCATGACCGGGATCGTGACCGCGGCCTGGATGCCCTCGATCATCCCCGGGTCGCTCATGCGGGCGACGCCACCGTCGCGGCGGATGTCGGCGGGGACCCGCTCGAGCGCCATGACCGCGGCGGCACCGGCGTCCTCGGCGATCTTCGCCTGCTCCGGGGTGACGACGTCCATGATGACGCCGCCCCGCAGCATCTCGGCGAGACCCCGCTTGACGCGGGCGGTACCCGTGGCGCGCTGCTCCGACATGCTGTCCATGCTACCGGCCGGGTCCGGCGCGGCCGGAGGCGTTCACCTTGTGTGGATTCGCCGGGCTATGGCGGGAAGATCCGCACAAGATCGCGAGTCAGCGGGTGCGGCGGCCGTACTGCACTTCGTCGACAGGGGCACCTTCGCCGGTCCGCCAGTCCGTGACGGTGTCGGTGCGCGTCTCGCCGGTGAGCGAGAAGCCGGCCTTCTCGTAGAAGCGGCGCGCCCGCCCCGCGCCGCGTGGTGTCCACAGCACGACGGAGATCGCGTCCGTCGCGAGCGCGTCGAGCAACGCGGCCATCAATGCGACGGCGGCTCCGGTGCCCCACACGTCGGGATGCGCGTAGAAGCCGCGCACCTCCGCGGTCGTCGGCTCGTCCGTCGGCGCGCCCTGACCGAACGCCCGCACGACACCGCCGACCTCCGCGACGAGCAACACGTTCGGTGGCCGGAGGTTCCGCTCGATCGAGTGTCGCCAGCCTGTCCGGCGTGATGCGCCCGAGCGGGCCAGGAACTCCGGATCGAAGAGGTGGGCGAACGCCTGCTCCCACGCCGACGCGTGCGACTCGCCGATGCCGTCCGCGTCGTCACGCGTCGCCGGCCGGATGGTCACGCGTTCGACGGCCATGACGAATGGTCGCACCGCGGCGGGACGCGAGGCCGACGATTTTCGATCGCGACCAGTCGCGCACCCGACTCGCGCTTCGATGAAGCGTGAGTCGGTCCATGACCGACTGTTGCTTCAGTGAAGCGTGAGTGACATCGGCGAGCGGTCCCGCGGGAACGCGCGCCGCGCGCTACCCGCCAAGGGTGACGCCGCCAGCCGCGAGCTCGACCCAGGTACGGCCGGGCGCGAGCAGGATCGGGTTCCCGCTCGCGTCGACGAAGTGCGCGGGCTGCGCGAGTGACGACCGGACCCACTGACCCTGCGCGACCTTCCCGCCGCTGAACACCCAGACGGGCCCCTGCCCCACCGTCTGCCCCGTGGCGCCTGACGCGCCCGCCGCGGGCGTGTACGCGATCTGCTGCACGACGACGTTCGCCGGCGCGACCTGCACGCCGTCCGCCATGACGAACGGCTTGGACCCGTACGCGCGCTTCCACGACCCCGACGCCACGTCCCACGTGTACGTCGGGTCGTACGAACGATCGGGCGACTCGTCGACCGTGAACGACGCGACCGGTTGACCGGCGAACGCGGCACCCGGCGCGAGGTACTGGAACAACGCAGGCGGCGGGATCGGCGTGCCGCCGCGCGCCCAGAACTTGTCGGGGTGCCCGTACAGGTTGTGCGGCGCGGGACGCGACGACACGCGGAACATCGCCGGTCCGGCGCCGTCCTCGTCGAGCGCGAGCACGGGCGCGGCCCTGATCGCGGCGACCTCCGACGCCACGCCGCCCGAGTAGGCGAAGATCCCGCCGACCGGCCACACCAGGCTCGGGTCGATCGGGCGCACCGAGCGGATCGGTCCGACGGGATCGGTGTCGGTCGATTGGAAGATCGCGAGGAACCGCGTGATCCCGCCATCGACCACCTCGTCGTACACGACGTCGGCCCGGTCGAGGCCGGCCTGCGGACGGGCCTGCGGCGTGTTCTCGACCTTCACGTCGAGCGCGGCACGGTGCGCGCTCGCACCCGTCGGGTCCGGGAGTCCGGTGAGCGGTGCGACGGGCGGCGCCGCGACCGTCGTCGGCGTGACCGCCGACGAACGTCTCGACGCGTGCTTCCCGTTCCCACCGCACGCGGCCGCGCCGACGACGGCGAGCACGGCCGCCACGACGACACCCGTCCTCCGCACCTACATCTCCTTGAGAACCTTGATGCGGTCCTCGAGCGGCGGGTGCGTGTCGAACGCGCGGTTTAGCCAGGACCCCTTCTTCCCCTCGCCCCGGTCGAGCGGCGACTCGATCCAGAGCTGCGCGGTCGCTCGCGTCGCGTGGTGGACGACGGCCTGGTCGTCGCGCAGCTTCTCCAGCGCGGAGACCAACCCGGGCGGGTAGCGCGTGAGCTGCACGCCGCTCGCGTCGGCGAGGTACTCGCGACGCCGGCTCATGGCGAACTGCATGAGCTGAGCGATGATCGGCGCGAGCGCGAGCAACGCGAGCGCGCCGATCGCGAGCACGGCGCCGAGCGCGCCGGCGTCGTTGTTGTCGCGACGCCCTTCGCGCATGCCGCCCCAGAACATGAACCGCAAGCCGATGTCGGCGAGGAGCGCGACGGCGCCGACGGCTGTCACCGCGATCGTCGAGACGAGGATGTCGTAGTTCTTCACGTGGCTGAGCTCGTGGGCGAGGACGCCCTCCAGCTCGACGCGGTTCATCATCCCGAGGAGACCTGTCGTGACCGCGAGCGCGGCATGCTTCGGGTCGCGGCCCGTCGAGAACGCGTTGGGCGCGGGATCGTCGACCACGTAGAGACGCGGCACCGGCAGCCCCGCCGCGATGCACAGGCCCTCCACGAGGTTGTGGTAGCGCGTGTACTCGGGTCCGTCGGCCGGGCGCGCGCGGCTGGCGGCGAGCGCGATCCGGTCCGAGTAGTAGTACGAGCCCCACGCCATCGCGACCGCGATGACGATCGCGACCGCGAGCCCGATCCAGCCGAAGCCGAGCAAGTAGTTGAACGCGACGGCGACGGCCGCGATCAGCAGCGCGAAGATCGCAAGCAGGTAGAAGGTGCGGCGCTTGTTGCGCGCGATCTGCTCGTACAGGGCGGTACCTCGCGGGTCTCGAGCCGAGGATCAGGTCAGAACTGGACCTGGACCGGGGCCTCGTCCTCGGGCGCGGCGTCGAAGTACTCGCGCTTCGTGAAGTTGAACATCCCGGCGATCATGTTGCGCGGGAACGTCGCGATGCCGTTGTTGTAGCTCAGCACGCTGTCGTTGTAGAACTGCCGCGCGTACGCGATCCGGTCCTCGGTCGACGTCAGCTCCTCCTGGAGGTTCAGGAAGTTCTGGTTGGCCTTGAGGTCGGGATACGCCTCGGCCACCGCGAACAGTGACCGCAGCGCGCCGCTCAGGGCGTTCTCCGCTTGGGCCTGCTGCTGCGGTGAGCCGCCCTGACCGGCGCTGATCGCGTTGGCGCGCGCCTGGGTGACCTGGTCGAGCGTGCCGCGCTCGTGCGCCGCGTAGCCCTTGACGGTCTCGACGAGGTTCGGGATGAGGTCGTGACGGCGCTTCAGCTGCACGTCGATCTGCGAGTACGCGTTGTCGATGCGGTTGCGCGCCCGGACGAGACCGTTGTAGCTGACCGCGAAGATGAGGAGCAGCAGCACGACGATCACGCCGATGACGATTCCGGCTATCACCTGGTGCCTCCAGACACGAGGGGTGTGCGTCCATTGTACGGACGGGTCACGGCCGGCCTCGCGCGATCGCGGCGTCGTACACGGGCAGATAGCGCTCGGCGAGCCGGTGCATCGAGAACTGCGCGGCACGCCGCTCACCTGCGGCGACGAGCTCCGCGCGCCGGCCCGGGTCGTCGAGCACCGCGCGCAACGCGTCGCGCAACGCGTCCGGGTCGTCCGGCGGCACGAGCACGGCCTCGTCGGCACGCGCGACGTTGCGGTAGCCGTCGATGTCCGACGCGACGACGGTCGCGCCGGCGGCCATCGCCTCGAGCAGGACGATCCCGAACGACTCCTGACGCAACGACGGCGCGCAGAACGCGGTCGACGCGCGCAGGCGTGCCGCCTTCTCCGCCTCCGGGATCGTGCCGAGCCACTCGACGCCCGGGATGCCCCGCGCGCGCAGCTCGTCGGTCTCGGGCCCGTCACCCGCGACCCAGAGCGCGGCGTCGCGGTCGAGCTCCGCGAACGCGTCGAGCAGCACGCCGAGTCCCTTGCGCGGCTCGTGACGGCCGATGAACAGGATCGCGGGGACGTCCGTCGGCCACGGGTCGGCCTTCGCGTAGCGCTCCACCTCGACGCCGTTCGGCAGCACCCAGAAGTGACCGCCGATGGCCTGCGCGGCCGAGACGCGCGCGGCCTCGGACACCGCGGTGCGCACGGACAGCTGCTTGCTCGCGCTGCGGATCGCGGGCCGGAACCAGCGGTACAGGCGGATGCCGTCGGACCGTGAGGCGTGGAACGTCCCGACCGACGGGACGTCCGAGCCGAGCAGCGCCGCGATCGTCGGTCCCGGGACCATCGGCTCGTGGAGGTGCAGGACGTCGGGTCCGAACGCGTGGATCGCGTCGAGCGTCCGCCGCGTCACGTCGCGTCCCGCGGCGACCGGTGAGATGGAGCCGTTGCTCGGGATCGCCGCGCTCGGCCCGACGGTCACGACGCCCGGTTCGGGCGGCGGGCCGTCGCAGGGCGCGATGACGCGCGCGTCGTGGCCGAGCTCGCGCAGCGCCCGGGCCAGGCCGAGCGCCTGGACCTGGACCCCGCCCGGTGTCGAGAGCGAGTACGGGCAGATCATCGAGACCCTCACGGCGCGCTCCGCGCCGTGTCGGTCTCACGGTCGCTGGGCCAGTTGGGCTGCATCAGGTGCCACTGCTCGGGCGCGGCGCGGATGAGCTCCTCGAACCGGTGCGCGAGGTCCTGGGTGATGCGGCCGACGTCGTCACGCAGGCGCCCAGTCCGCCCGCAGGGCAGCGGGGGGCCGATCCGCGCGAGATGGTGGCCACGGGGCCGAAAGTAGACCGCGACCGGCACGAGGGGCGCACCCGTCCGCAGGGCGAGCGTCGCGGGCCCGGCGGGCAGCGTGGTCTTCTCGCCGAAGAACGACACCTCGACGCCGTCGCCGCTGAGGTCGCGATCGGCGAGGAGGCACACGACGCGGTTGTCGCGCAACGCGCGGGCGACCGTGGCCGCGGCGTCGGGGCCGAGCGCGACGACGTTCATCCCCATGGCGGCGCGCACCTCGACGAACCAGTCGAACAGCTCGGCCGGCTCGACCCGCTCGACGACCACCGTCGGCGGGTAGCCGCGGGCCGCGAGCCACGCGCCCGCGAACTCCCACCCGCCGACGTGCGGGAGGACGAGGATGACCCCGGTCCCGGCCGCGATCGGGTCGGCGATGTGCTCGAAACCGTCGGCCTCGAAGCGCTCCTCCAGCGAGTGCCGCGCGTCGAGCGGCAGCCGGAACAGCTCCTGCCAGTAGCGGCCGTACGAGTCATACGTCGCGAACACGGCCCGCCACGCGTCCCAGCCGTGCAGCGGTCCGCGCACGCGCGCCTGGTTGCGCAAGACGCGCTCGCGCTCGTCGACCGCGAACACCGCCTTCACGCGCGCCGCGCCGCGCGCGATCCCGCGGCCGACGGAGTCGGGCAGCGCCTGCGCGATCGCTGCCGCGCCGCGATACGCGAGGTACGTGACGCGAGAGCCCTCCCCCGCCCCGCCCGGTTCGGCCATGCGACTGGGTCAGGGGCGCGGCCGGCGACGAGACGGGCCGGCCTGCTGGCGCCACCGCCACCGCTCACCGGGTGGGCGCCGGGCCTCCCACCACTGCGCGAACCGGCGGGGCGGCGACTCGACCAGGTCGAGGTCCTCGTCACCGGCACGGCGCCGGTGACGGGTCACGCGCAGCCCCCGGTGCAGCGGCGCACCGACGGTGGGCTCCTGACCCGGCGGTGCGGACGCCTGGCGCCACACCATCACGAACCGCTGGATCGCGGTGAACCCGCCCAGCACGACCATGACCCACAGGACCGGCGTGAGGACGTCGAACGCGAGCCCGACGCCGAGCAGCACGAGCCGCTCGGCCCGCTCCATCAACCCACCCCGAGCGGTGAAGCCGAGGCTCTCGGCCTTCGCACGCTCGTAGGAGATGAGCATCGACAGCGCGGCCGCGGCCAACGCGAGGATCGGCAGCTGCGCGCTCCGGTGCGACAGGTACCACGCGACGC
The DNA here is from genome assembly GCA_035651955.1 of Acidimicrobiia bacterium. Classification (NCBI taxonomy): domain Bacteria; kingdom Bacillati; phylum Actinomycetota; class Acidimicrobiia; species Acidimicrobiia bacterium. The sequence goes on along the minus strand of DASRES010000086.1, from coordinate 93,029 downwards.
CGCCCAGGAGCACGGCGTCGGAGACGCGGTCGCTCACGGAGTCGAAGAAGGCGCCGCGCGGTCCGGCCCGTCCGCTGTGGCGGGCGACGGTGCCGTCGAGGATGTCGGGGATGCCGGTCGCGAAGAGGCCGACGAGCCCCCAGATGAGGTAGCCGTTCCCGATCAGGACTGCGGCACCCACCGCGCACGCGAGGCCGACGACGGTGAGCCAGTCGGCCGTGACGCCCGCGCGCACCAAGGAGCGACCGACGGGCTCGAGCGCCCGTTCGACCTTGGCGCGCCAGCGGACGTCGAGCATTGCGGTGCTCCTGGGCTCGGGCGCGAGCGCGCGCCGTGGCGCGCTCGCGGAAGTACGCATCCCAAGGTACCACCGTGCCGTCGCAAGGCCGCGCGTCCCGGGCGCCGCCCATGGACGCCTGCGTACACTCGCCCTCCCGCGCCGACATCCGTGTCTCCGCTCTCGGCGCCTTCGGCGCCGGGCCGCTGGGCCACGCTTCCGCTCGCCTTCGCCTCGCTCGCTCAGGGGGTCGCCCGTGAAGACGTTCCCGACGTCCAAGATCCGCAACGTGGCGCTCGTCGGCCACGGCGGTGCGGGGAAGACGACGCTGACCGAGGCGCTGCTCTTCTGCTCGGGAGCGATCAACCGGATGGGGCGGGTCGAGGACGGCAACACCGTCTCGGACTTCGACCCCGAGGAGCAGCGCCGGCACATCTCGCTGTCGATGGCGCTCGCGCCGTTCGAGATCGACGGCTACAAGGTCAACCTCGTCGACACGCCCGGGTACGCGGACTTCGTCGGCGACGTCGCGGCCGCGCTGCGCGCCGTCGACCTCGCGGTGTTCGTCGTCTCGGCCGTCGAGGGCGTCGAGGTGCAGACCGAGATCGCGTGGCGCATGGCGGAGGACCTCGGTTTGCCGCGCGCGATCTTCGTCAACAAGCTCGACCGTGAGCGCGCGTCGTTCGACCGCACGCTCGACCAGCTGAAGGAACGCTTCGGCGCCGGTGTCGCACCGCTCGAGCTCCCCATCGGCGAGGAGTCGGAGTTCCGCGGCGTTATCGACCTCCTCGACGACGTCGCGATCACGTACGACGACGCCACCGGTCGTTCGAGCGAGGGCGCGATCCCCGACGACATGGCGGTCGAGGAGCACTCGGTCCACGACGCGCTGGTCGAGGGCATCGTCGTCGCCGACGACGACCTCATGGAGCGCTATCTCGGCGACGAGACGATCGACAAGAAGGAGCTCGCGGGCGCGCTCGCGAAGGGCATCGCGGACGCGAGCGTGTTCCCGGTCCTGTGCGGTAGCGCGGCGAAGCTCATCGGTGTCGACCGTCTCGCGCGCTTCGTCGTCGAGGAGGGACCCGAGCCGCGCGTCGGCGAGGGCGACACCGCGGCTGTCGTCTTCAAGACCGTCGTCGACCCGTACGTCGGCCGGGTCAACCTCTTCCGCGTGCTGCAGGGGACGGTGAAGCACGACGACACGCTCGTCAACGGGCGCACGGTCGCGGACGAGCGGCTGCACCAGCTCACGACCATGCGCGGCAAGGAGCAGGAGCCGGTCGAGGAGGTCCCCGCCGGCGACCTCGCCGCCGTCGCGAAGCTCGCCGACACGTCGACCGGCGACATCCTCGGCGCGCGCGGCGCGAAGGTCGACGTCGAGCCGTTCGCGGTGCCCGAGCCGGTCCTCGCGTTCGCCATCAAGCCGAAGTCCAAGGGTGACGAGGACAAGCTCGCCAACGCGCTCCACCGGCTGCAGGACGAGGACCCCGCGTTGCGCATCGAGCGCAACCCGGAGACGCACCAGACGTTGCTGCAGGGGATGGGCGAGACGCACCTGTCGATCACGCTCGAGCGGTTGCAGCGCAAGTTCGGCGTCGAGGTCGACACGGAGGACGTGAAGGTCCCGTATCGGGAGACGATCACGAGCACCGCCGAGGCGGAGGGCAAGTACAAGAAGCAGACCGGCGGTCACGGCCAGTTCGGGGTCGCGTTCCTGCGCGTCGAGCCGCTCGAGCGCGGTGGTGGGTTCGAGTTCGTCGACCAGATCGTCGGTGGCGCGATCCCCCGCCAGTTCATCCCGGCCGTCGAGAAGGGCGTGCGCGAGACGATGGACCAGGGCGGCGTCTTCGGCTACCCGGTCGTCGACGTCAAGGTGACGTGCTTCGACGGCAAGTTCCATCCCGTCGACTCGTCCGAGATGAGCTTCAAGATGGCCGGCTCGATCGGCTTCAAGGACGCGATGGCGAAGGCCGGGCCGATCCTGCTCGAGCCGATCAGCGAGCTCGTCGTCACCGCGCCGGAGGCGAACCAGGGCGACATCATGGGCGACCTCAACTCGAAGCGCGGCCGCATCCAGGGCTCCGCGTCGGTCGGCAACGGGGAGGTCGAGATCACCGCGCTCGTGCCGACGTCCGAGGTGCTGCGGTACGCCATCGACCTCCGCTCGCTGACGGGGGGCCGGGGCCGGTTCACCCGCAACGACTCGCACTACGACCCGGTGCCCGCGCACCTGGCCGACAAGATCCGCAAGCAGGCGGAGGAGGACGGCGGCAAGTAGCCGCGCGTACCCGGGGGGCAGGGATGCGCAAGCTCGCGGTGTTGGTCACGGTCGCGCTCGTCGCGATCGGGCTGACGGGCTGCTCGACGTGGTGGTTCGCGGACCAGGGGAAGGAGCTGCGCGCGGGCTCGCCGCTCGTGCTGCCGGTCGTCGTGGCGAAGGCGGGCGAGGGCGTCGTGCAGCTGACGATGTCGGGCCCCGGGACGGACTGGGTCTCGTCGAGCGCGACATCGGTCGTCGTCGACGCGCAGCTCGACGGCCTCCCGGCCCAGAGCTTCGTCCTGTACGCGGGTGCGGAGCCGTACACGTACTCCGGCTTCACCGGCGCGATCGCGGCCGGCGCGCACCGGCTGACGCTCACCGTCCGCGGCGACCTGTCCGCTCCCCCGCGCGCGGACGCGGTCGCGCTGCTCCAGCGCGCGTCGCTCGACGTCGTCACGCCGAACGAGCCCGGCTACCTCGCGCTCGCGCACGCGCCCGTCGTGTACGGCCGCAGCGTGAACGCGCACAGCGACACGCCGCTGCTGGCCTACGCGCAGCAGACGGCGCTGGGCGGCGGGGCGACGAAGCTGTCGTACACCCAGTTCTGGAGCAACGAGGACGCCGGCACCGGCGTCCTGCCGTTCCTGCTGTGGTCGGAGTACGGCCGCACGACCGACATCGAGACGAGCATCGAGCTCACGCTCGCGGCCGACGGGACCGTCACGAACGCGATCTACCAGACGTGCGCGGCCTGCCCCCCGAACTTCCCGGAGAACCAGACGGGGCTCGACCACTCGTACGAGCCGTTCACTGGTCAGTACTTCGCGGGCACGCACCCGATCCTGCGCGTCTCGACCGGGAACAACGTGTTCAGCGAGGTCGGGACCACGCCGTTCCGGTTCCAGCCCACGCTGTCACCGCCGCCCGGACCGGGTGAGGTCCGCGAGCAGGCGATGGACCCGTACCCCGTCGACTGGCGCGTGATGGCCGACGAGATGCGCCGCGAGCAGTCGGGCTTCTCGACCGACCCCACGAACATCGCGGCGGGCGACGCGCGCCAGTACGCGATCGTCGACATCGACACGACGCCGACGAACGCGTCGGAGGTCGTCGTCGAGATCCAGCTCTCGGGCGACCCGACGTGGTACCGCAACGACGGCGGCACCGTGTTCAAGGTCTACACGGGCGGCCACTCGCGCACCGCCGTCAAGCTCCCGCTCGACTGGCACGACCGCGCGATCACCGGCCTGCGACTGGTCGCGGTGCCGGCGACGACGGGGGTGACGCCCGGTCTCACCGTCAACCGGGTGCAGGTGCTCGAGCTCGACCAGAACTCCGTGATCCATCAGCACGCGATCCCACCCGTCCAGGTCGTCGTCGGGAGCTGACGAGCAAGTTCCACAACGCGTCGAGCGCCACTGCACTCAGGACGACGAACGAGATGTCGACCGGGCCGCGGAAGCGGAAGTTGCCGTAGAACACCGCGACGACGAGGAGGACCGCGATCGTCGCGCCGACGAACGGCAGCAAGAGCTTTCGATCGCGGCGCCACTGCACCCAGCCCCCCGCCACGGCTCCCAGCATGAACAGCTCGTACGCCGCGAGGTCGACCCGGGCTCGCCAGCCCTTGCCGACGTCGACGTCGAGCTCGATCGTCTGGACCGGCCGGTAGAGGTTGAACGTGCGGCCGACGCGTGCGGCGACCACGACCGGCACCCGTCCGGCGTGCTTGCGCGCGTACTTCACGCCCGCGGCGCGCAGCTGCCGATCCTGCTGCGACTCGTCGACGGCGTGGCCGTGCGGCGTGCCGCCCGCGGCCCTGACCGCGACGCAACCGAACACCCAGAGGCCGAGCAGGCGCCCGTGATACGCCGGATCGCAATTCGCGCCGGCGATCGTCGCCCCGTCGTTCGTCGCGAGCAGGACGGGATGCTCGAAGCGCGTGAGGTTGTAGACCGTCCACGGGGCCGCGATGACGGCCGCTGTCACCAGCGACACGCCGACGACGCGCAGGCTCTGCATGCGAGCCGATCGCGACCCGAGCACGACGAGCAACCCGACGCACACGAGGACGAGCGCGCCCTCGCCGCGCGTCATGGTGGCCAGGCCGCCGAACACACCGAACGCGACCGCGTTCCCGATCGACGGTCGCCGCAGCGACCGGCACGCGAACAGCAGCATGAACGCGATCAACGGGATGTAGACGACCTCGGCGAACCCGGTGCCGTCGGCGAAGACGCGCGGGACGTACACCGCGGCGAGCGCGGCCGTCACGATCCCGACGCGGCCTCCGCCGACCTCGCGCCCGACCATCGCGATCGGCACGACGGCCACCCCTCCGATGACCGCGCACAGGAGCTCCACGCGCTCGGGCGTGTCGACGCCGAGGTGCCGCGCGGCGGCGAGGAGGAGGACGAACACCGGCGGGTGCAGCGCGGTCGGCGCCGACGCTCCACCCGAGCGGGTCAGGGCCCCGATCGGCTCGATGAACCAGTGCCCGTGCGCGAGCAGCGCCGACTCGAAGTAGTAGAGGAGCGCGTCGTCGCCGAGCGGGACGTGCCGGACGTAGCGCACGACGATCACCCAGCGGAGCGCGATCGCGACCACCGCGATCCCGGCGACGACGGGCCAGAACCGGTCCCGCCGCCGCGTGTCGATCCGTCGGCTATCCCAGGTCGTCTCCCGCACCACCCGAGTTCCGTACCCCGTACTGGGACCAGTCCTCAGGATTCAGCTCGGTGTACTCGCCCATGACGTGGCCGTCGACGCCGTCGAGCTCGACCAGACCGCGCATGCTGGGCGGTTCGTCGGCGCTGTAGAGCAGGATCCGCCAGGCGGGACGGCTCCGCAGGCCCCGCCACGCGAGCTGTGCGGACGCATGGCCGACGGGGAAGCCGACCGTGCGGGTCGCGACGACGAGGGCCTCGGTCTGGTCGACGTCGAGGTTCCACCCGGCGAGCACGTGGTACGCCGCGATCGCGGCGAGCAGGATCGCGGCGGCGAGCACGCCGCCGTTGGACGTTCCCACGTACCCCGCGAAGCACGCGAGCGCGACCACGCCGTAGAGCGCGCCCGTCACCCGACGGCGGTTCGTGTTCGGGAAGACGTACGGACCGACGTACGCGGTGACGTCGAGGTCCTCGGGGAGGACGTCGACCTGCGGCTCGATCTCGTGCTCCCCGTCGCGCTCCCCGTCGCGCTCACGGTCGTGCTCGGGTCCGTCGCTCATCGCGACGCCGACCGTAGCGTCACGTCTCGGGCCAGGCCGCACGGAGCTTCGCCCAGCTCGCGCGGAGCGTCTCGGGCAGGACACGCGTGTCGGCGACGCTCGTCATGAAGTTCGTGTCACCGGACCAGCGGGGCAGCCCGTGGACGTGCACGTGACCGGGGATCCCCGCACCCGCGACGCGGCCGACGTTCACACCGACGTTCAGCCCGTCGGGACGGAATGCGGCGCGCAGCGCGACGCACGCGCGCTGCACCGCGTGCATGACCGCGGCGGCTTCGTCGGGATCGAGCGACTCCAGGTCGGGCACGTGGCGCAACGGCGCGACCATCAGGTGTCCAGACGTATACGGGTACGCGTTCATCACCGTGAACGTCCGCGCGGTGCGCTCGAGCACGAGTCCCTCGTCGTCGTCGAGTCGCTGCAACCGGCAGAAGAGACACTCGCCGTCGTTCGCCGACTGCGACGCGACGCCTTCGATGTACGCGGATCGCCAGCCCGCCCACAGATGGTCGAGCGTGCTCACGGCTCGCTCGCTCACCGCTTCTCGGCGACGTCCGCGGCAAGGCGCTCGACGAACGCGTCGACCGGGACGTCACGCTCGGGTCGGTCGCTCCCCCGCGCGTTCACTCCCACCGTTCCCTGCTCGGCGTCGCTGTCCCCGACGACGAGCACGTACGGCACCTTCTCCAGCTTCGCCTGCCGGACGCGCTTGCCGAGCGTGTCCGTGTGCGCGTCGACCATCTCGGTGCGGAACCCCTCGGCGCGCAGACGGTCGGCCACGCGGAACGCGTACGCATCGTTGCGGTCCGCGACCGGCAGCACGACGGCCTGCACGGGTGCCAGCCACGCCGGGAACGCGCCCGCGTAGTGCTCGACGAGCAGACCGAAGAAGCGCTCCACCGACCCGAACAGCGCGCGGTGGATCATCACCGGACGGTGGCGCTCGTTGTCCGCGCCGACGTAGTGCAGGTCGAAGCGCTGCGGCTCCTGGAAGTCGAGCTGGATCGTGGAGATCTGCCACGTCCGGCCGATCGCGTCGCGCGCCTGCACCGAGATCTTCGGCCCGTAGAACGCGCCGCCGCCCTCGTCGAGGACGAGCTCGAGGTCCATGCCGGAGCCGACGGTGCGCAGCACCTCGGTGGCTTCCTCCCACTCCTCGTCGCTGCCGACGGCCTTGCCCTCGGGCTTCGTCGACAGCTCGAGGTAGAAGTCGGTGAGGCCGTAGTCCCGCAGCAGGTCGAGCACGAACGTGACGAGCGAGCGCAGCTCGTCGGCCATCTGCTCCCGCGCGCAGAAGATGTGCGCGTCGTCCTGCGCGAAGCCGCGCGCGCGTGTGAGGCCGTGCACGACGCCGGACTTCTCGTACCGGTACACCGTCCCGAACTCGAAGAACCGCAGCGGCAGCTCGCGGTACGACCGCGTACGGCTGCGGTAGATGAGGATGTGGAACGGGCAGTTCATCGGCTTGAGGTAGTACTCGGTGCCGCCGTCGAGCTCCATCGGCGGGAACATCCCGTCGGCGAACCAGTCGAGATGGCCCGACGTCTCGAACAGCTCGGCCTTCGTGATGTGGGGCGAGTACACGAACTCGTAGCCCGCCTGCTCGTGACGCTGGCGCGAGTAGTCCTCCATCAAGCGGCGGACGATCCCGCCCTTCGGGTGGAAGACGGGTAACCCGGAGCCGATCTCGTCCGGGAACGAGAACAGGTCGAGCTCCGTGCCGAGCCGCCGGTGGTCGCGCCGCTCGGCCTCCTCGACGCGGTGCAGGTACTCCTCGAGCGCCTGCTTCGACTCCCACGCGGTGCCGTAGATCCGCTGCAGCATCGGGCGGTGCTCGTCGCCCCGCCAGTACGCGCCCGCGACCTTCGTCAGCTTGAACGCGCCGAGACGTGCCGTCGACGGGACGTGCGGGCCGCGGCACAGGTCGACGAACGGCGTCTCGCCGTCGCGCGGGTTCTCGTAGACCGACACCGTGTCGCCGGCGGCGACCTCGGACGCCTCGACGGCGGTCGTCGCGCCCTCGCGCACCCGCTCGATGATCTCGCGCTTGTACGGCTGCTCCGCGAACACGCGCAGCGCGTCGTCGTACGGGAGCTCGTCGCGCACGAACGGCTGGTTCCCCTTGACGATCTCGCGCATGCGCGACTCGACGCGCGCGAGGTCGTCGTCGGTGAAGTGCGCGCCGCCGGGCAGCTCGAAGTCGTAGTAGAAGCCGTCGGCGATCGCGGGGCCGATGGCGTACTTCGCGCCCGGGAAGAGGTCGGTGACGGCCTGGGCCATGACGTGCGCGGTCGAGTGGCGCAGCACGTCGCGCCCCTCGTCCGTCGCCGGCGTGACGAGCTCGACGTGCGCGTCGCGCTCGATCGGCCGGTCGAGATCGACCCACTCGCCGTCGACCTTGGCGGCGAGCGCGTCCTTGGCGAGCCGCTTCCCGATCGACGCCGCGACATCGGCCGCGGTGACACCGCGGTCGAACTCGCGCGTCGAACCGTCGGGGAACGTCACCGTGATCCGCTCGGCCATCGCCGAGCGACGTTACCAGCGCGGTCTCGCGGCGCCGTTCCTCATTCCTTCACTTCCCAGCCTCGAACGGTGCGCGGAGGTCGAGGCCGAGCAGCTCGGCGAGGTCGCACAGCACGTCGGGCGCGGTCGTGTCGTCGCCCCCCGAGAGGATCGCGCTCGCGAGGTCGTCGAGTGCCTCGACCGCGCGCGGCGCGTCGAGGTCGTCGTCGAGCGCCTCGCGGACGCGGGCCGCGTACGGGCGCGGATCGGCACCGTCGGGCCGCTCGACCGCGGCGAGCAGTCGGTGCAGCAGCGCGGTGCCCTCCTCGACGTCCGTGTCGTGGTACTCGAACCCGGTGCGGTAGTGGTGGCCCATGAGCGTGAGCCGGATCGCGCGCGGGTCGTTCACCTTCAGGAGGTCGCTCACGAACACGAGGTTGCCGAGCGACTTGCTCATCTTCTCGCCCTCGTAGGCGACCATCGCCGAGTGCATCCAGTGACGGACGTACGGCTTCCCGGTGAGCGCCTCACTCTGCGCGGTCTCGCACTCGTGGTGCGGGAAGATGAGGTCCGTGCCGCCGCCGTGCAGGTCGAGCGTCGGTCCGTGCTCCTGCATCGCCATCGCCGAGCACTCGACGTGCCAACCCGGCCGGCCTACGCCGAACGGTGCGCGCCACGCGGGCTCGTCGGCGAGCGACGGCTGCCACAGCACGAAGTCGAGCGGGTCGCGACGATGGGGGTCGTCGGGGTTGCCCCCACGCGCACGCGCGAGACGCACCATCCGCTCGTGCGGGTAGTGCGACAGCTCGCCGAAGCGGGGGAACGTCGACACGTCGAAGTAGACGGTGCCGTGCGTCATGTAGGCGTGGCCCTTGTCGAGGAGGCCCTCGACGATGGCGATGATCTCGTCGATCGTCTCCGTCGCGCGCGGCTCGGCCGCGGGCGGAAGGATGTTGAGCGCGTCCATGTCGCCGTGGAAGCGCGCGACCTCCTGCTCGGCGAGCTCGAGGAACGGCACGCCGAGCTCCCGGGCGCGCGGGAGGATCGAGTCGTCGACGTCGGTGATGTTGCGGATCATGCGGACCTCGTGGCCGAGCTCCTGGAGCCGCCGGATCAACAGGTCGTACGCGAGGTACGTCGCCGCGTGACCGAGGTGGGTCGCGTCGTAGGGCGTGATGCCGCACACGTACATGCGGACGAGCTTCGGCGGCTCGAACGGCACGACCTTGCGGCTCCGGGTGTCGTAGAGGCGGATGGCCACGTCAGACACCGGTGAAGCGCAGCCCGACGCGCGCCTTGTGCTTCACGTTCACGGTGAGCACGATCGCGGCGAACGCCTCCATGCCGACGGCGTTCTCGAGCGAGCCGCCGTCGAACGCGCGAAGGTCGGGGATGCCGCGGATGACGTCCATGAGCGTGGCACGGGCGTCGTCGTCGTCACCGCACGCGACGACGTCGCTCACCATCGGCTCGTCGAGCCGGCCGAACTCGGCCGCGGGGACGAGGTGGAACGCGGTGACGACGCGCGAGGTGGGCAGCATCGCCTGCATCTCCTTCGCGACGGACCCCTGCGGCGGCAGCACGACGTTGAACTCGCTCCCCTTGCGGACGAGGTGGTTCGTGATCGAGACGACGGTACGACCCGCGAGCGGCTCCGTCAGCTGCTCGACCGTCGGGAGCGCGGCCTCGGCGTTGACCGCCACGACGACGAGCTCGGCGTCGCACGCGACCTTGTTGTCGACCGGTGTGATGCCCGCGACGCGCTCGCCCCAACGCTCGCGCAGCTCGCCGACGACGGTCGCGGCCTTGGCGCGGTCCCGGGAACCGGCGAGGACGTCGTGACCGCCGTCGGCGAGCCGGGCGGCGAGGCCACGGCCCGCGGGGCCGGTCGCTCCGAGGACTCCGATCTTCACCGAGCCAGCTTGTCATGCCGGCGGCAGCGGACGCCGCTTGGCTCCGCGACGACATGACCGCGCGCTACGACACGTTGGGTGTCGGCTACACGCACCGACGTGTGCCCGATGCGCGGATCTCGACGCAGATCACGCGAGCGCTGGGCGACGCGCGCACGGTCGTGAACGTCGGCGCGGGAACGGGCGCGTACGAGCCTCGTGACCTCACGGTGGTGGCGGTCGAGCCGGCGGCGACGATGATCGCGCAGCGCGTGTCCGGCGCCGCGCCCGTCGTGCAGGCGGTCGCGGGCTCGCTGCCGTTCGACGACAGGTCGTTCGACGCCGCGCTGTGCTCGCTGACGATCCACCACTGGCCCGACTGGCGCGCCGGCCTGCACGAGGTGCGACGGGTGACGCGCGGCCGCATCGTCGTGTTCCACTTCGACCTCGACGCGCAGCGCGACTTCTGGCTCCTGGGCGACTACCTGCCGGAAGCGCTGTCACTCGCCGCACCGTCGGTGGCCGAGGTCGCTCGCGAGCTCGGCCGGTCGCGCGTCGAGGTCGTGCCCGTCGCGCGCGACTGCACCGACGGGTTCCTGTGCGCGTACTGGAACCGGCCCGAGGCGTACCTCGACCCGGCCGTGCGCGCCGCGATCTCGACGTTCCACCTGCTCGGCCCGTCGGTGTGCGAGCGGGCGATCACCGCGCTCGCGCGCGACCTCGACTCAGGCGCGTGGGACGAGCGCCACGGCCACCTACGCGCGCTCGACGAGGCTGACCTCGGCTACCGGCTGATCGTCAGCGGCTAGGCCCGGTTGGTACACAAGTCGCGGTCAGAAGCGCGACTTGTGTACCAACGCGGCGGTCGGGTCACGTGACGCAGTCGGCGCCGAGGAGGACGCGCAGCTCGGCGAAGAGGCCGTTGCGGGCGTCCACGAGGTGGTCGTCGCCGAGCCGGAGCACGGTCGTCTTCTCGGGGCTCTCGAGATGCAGGTACACGGGGCTGTCGCCGGGGTGCTCGCGCAACAGCGTCTCCAGCCGCTCCGCCTTCTGCTCCGACAGCGACCCGACCTTCACGCGCAGCCGGACGGGCGGGCCGCCGTCGAGCACGATCTCGGGCCGGGTGATCTCCATCGCGATGATCTTGGGCGTGTCGTCGCGCGTGTCGAGCCGGCCCTTCACACAGACGATGGCGTCCTCCTCGAGCACGTGGCCGAACTGGGCCATCGTCTTCGGGAACACCATCACCTCGACCGCCGCGGCGAGGTCCTCCAACACGAACGTCGCCATGAGGTCGCCGCGCTTCGTGTACTTGCGCGCCAGCGCGGTGACGACACCGCCCACGACCCGCAGCTCCCCCTCACGCAGGTCGCGCAGATCGGACAGCGTGCACTCCACGTGGCGGCGCAACGCGCGCTCGGCGCTCATCATCGGGTGCTCGCTCACGTAGAGACCGAGCATCTCCTTCTCGAACGCGAGACGCTGCGACTTGCCGAACTCGGTGTCGGGGATCGACACACGGTCGATCGACACACCCCCGTCGTCGCCGTCGGCACCGCCGCCGTCGCCGAACAGGCTCATGATCCCGGCCTCGCGCTCGCGCCGACGCGCGACGGCACGCTCGACGATGCCCTCGAACACCTGGAGCAGGCCCTGGCGCGGATGGGCAAGCGAGTCGAACGCGCCCGCCTTGATGAGCGACTCGACGGTCCGCTTGTTCAGCGCGTTCGTGTCGACGCGGTCGCAGAAGTCGAAGAAGTCGGTGAACGGGCCGCCGTCCTCGCGCGCCGCGACGATCTGCGCGACGACGCCCTCGCCCACGTTGCGCACCGCCGACAGCCCGAAGCGGATCGAGCCGTCGCGCACGACGAAGTCGCTGTCGGACTCGTTGACGTCGGGCACGAGGACCGGGATCCCCATCTGCCGGCACTCGTTGAGGAAGACGGCCGTCTGGTCCTTGTTCGTCTTGACCGACGTGAGCAGCGCGGCGAGGTACTCGCGCGGGTAGTGCGCCTTGAGGTACGCGGTCTGGTACGTGACGAACCCGTAGCCGACCGAGTGCGACTTGTTGAACGAGTAGTCGGCGAACGGCTCGACCTTGTCGAAGTACTTCTCCGCGAACTCGGCGCTGTGGCCGTTCGCGATGCAACCCTCGACGAACTTGGACCGCTCCTTCGCGATGAGCGCGCGGATCTTCTTGCCGGTCGCCTTGCGGAGGTTGTCGGCCTCCTCGAGCGTGTACCCGGCCAGCTTCTGCGACACGCGCATCAGCTGCTCCTGGTAGATCATCAGCCCGTACGTCGGGCCGAGGATCTCCTCGAGGTCCGGGTGGTCGAACGTGACGGGCTTCCGACCGTTCTTGCGGTCCGCGTACTCGTTGTGCCAGTTCTGGGCCATCGGGCCCGGCCGGTACAGCGCGATGAGGGCGGCGACGTCCTCGAACGTCGTCGGCGCGAGCGAGCGCATCAACGCGCGCATCGGCCCGCCCTCCAACTGGAACACGCCGATGGTGTCGCCCCGGCGGAGCAGCTCGAAGGTCGCGTCGTCGTCGAGCGGGACGGCGTCGATGTCGAGCCGCTCACCGGTCGACCGCTCGATCAGCTCCAGCGCGATCTCGATGACGTCGAGGTTGCGCAGGCCGAGGAAGTCCATCTTGAGGAGGCCGAGCTCCTCGACGCCGTGCATCTCGTACTGGGTGACGATCGGCGCCTCCTCGATCGGCGTGCCCGGCTCGGGCTTGCGCTGGATCGGGAGGTACTCGCTGAGCGCGTCACGCGTGATGACGACGGCCGCCGCGTGGATGCCGTCCTGCCGGCGCAGCCCCTCGAGCCCGCGCGCGACGTCGACGACGCGGCGCGTGTCAGGATCGGCGGCGTACAGCTCGCGCAGCTCCGCGGCCATCTTGTAGCCGTCCTCGTGACCCTGCTGCTGGTCGAGACACGCGGCGAGCGGCGTGTCGCGGCCCATGATGAGCGGGGGCATGAGCTTCGCGATCTTGTCGCCGACGGAGTACGGGTAGCCGAGGACGCGCGCGGCGTCGCGCACCGCGGCCCGGGCCTTGATCGTCGAGAAGGTGATGATCTGGGCGACGTGGTCCCACCCGTAGCGCTGCGCGGCGTACCGGATCATCTCGCCACGGGCCCGGGAGTCGAAGTCCATGTCGATGTCGGGCATCTGCTTGCGACCCGGGTTGAGGAAGCGCTCGAACAGCAGGTCGTAGCGGATCGGGTCGATGTCGACGATGCGCAGGCAGTACGCGACGCACGAGCCTGCCGCGCTCCCCCGGCCCGGACCGACCCGGATCCCGCGGGACTTCGCGTACCGGACGAGGTCCCAGACGATCAGGAAGTAGGCGGAGAAGCCCATGTCCTTGATGACGCCGAGCTCGTACTCGATGCGCTCGACGACGTTCGACGCCGGCGTCGTCCCGTAGCGCTCGCGCGCGCCCTGCATCGTCAGCTCGCGCAGGTAGGTGTCCTCGTCGACGCCCTCGGGCGTCGGGAACGCGGGCAGCACCGTGTTGCCGAACTCGATCTCGACGTTCGCGCGCTCCGCGATCCACAACGTGTTGTCGCACGCCTCGGGATGGTCGGCGAACAGCTCGCGCATCTGCGCGGCGGTCTTCAGGTAGAACTCCTCGGTGTCGAACTTGAGGCGCTTCGGGTCGTCCTGCATGGCGCCCGTCTGCACGCACAGCAGCGCGTCGTGCGCCTCGGCGTCCGACTGGCGCGTGTAGTGACTGTCGTTCGTCGCGAGCAGCGGCGCGTTGAGGTCCGCCGCGATCTTCACGAGCAACGGGTTCGTCTCGCTCTGCTCGGGAAGGCCGTGGTCCTGCAGCTCCACGAAGAAGGAGTCGCGCCCGAAGATGTCCTGGAAGCGGGCGACGGCGTCGCGCGCGCCGTCGTAGTCGCCCTTCAGCAGCGTCTGGCACACGACCCCGCCGAGGCATCCCGTCGTCGCGATCAGCCCGTCGTGGTGACGCTCGAGCAGGTCGAAGTCGATCCGCGGCTTGCGGTAGAAGCCCTCGAGGTACGCGTGCGACGACACCTTGATGAGGTTGCGGTAGCCCGCGGTCGTCTCCGCGAGCAGGGTCAGGTGGTAGATGTCGTCGTCGGCGCGCTTCGGACGGTCCGTGCGCGGCGTCGTGACGAAGTAGCCCTCGGTGCCGATGACGGGCGTCAGGCCGGCGTCCTTCGCGGCCTTGTAGAAGTCGAGGACGCCGTACATGTTGCCGTGGTCGGTGATGCCGATCGCCGGCTGCCCGTCGGCGGCCGCCGCGGCGACGACGTCCTTGATCCGGGCCGCGCCGTCGAGCATCGAGTACTCGGTGTGCAGGTGCAGGTGGGTGAACGACGAGCTCACGAACGGCCTCGCTTCGTCCACAAGGGCTGTGGACGGACCTGTGGATGAATCACACCGGTGTAACTCGCCGAAGATAGCGCGAGCGCGCGGCCCGGGTCAGGAGTGCGCGGCGCCGCGGGCGGCGAGCAGCGGAACCCACATCTCGTCCGGGGTCAGGGACCCGTGGCCGGCGATCAGCGCGGTCTCGCGCCGGAACGTCGGATCGACGAAGCCGACGGGCTCCCGGGCGGCGAGGACGACGTCACCGACGCGCCGGCGCACCGCGGGCCGCGCCGGACCGGGCCCGAGCCAACCGCCGTCGAGCAGCTCGTCGCGCGACATGACCCACGCCTCGTGACCCACCTCGTCGTTCGCGGCCGCGAGTAGATCGTCGTGCGCGCCGCGCCGCGCGTACAGGTAACGGAAGCGCGCGTCGCCCGCGTACGCGTCGACCATCGGCTCGAGCGCGTCGAGCTCCACCCACCCGTCGGCGCCCATGTGGACCTGACCGTGGTCCGCGGTGACGACCAGCGTCACGCGCGAAGGCAGCGCGTCGACGAGGTCGCCGACGAGTCGGTCGGCCGCGACGAGCTCGGCGCGGAAGTACTCGTCGTGCAGCCCGAACTCGTGCGCGACCGTGTCGACGCCCGGGTAGTACGCGTACACGAGCGGCGCGCCGTCGTCGACGAGACGGCGGCAGTGCTGCACGAGCGTCGAGGTCGCGCTCCAGCCGACGAAGCGCGTGCCGCGCAGATGCGCCTCGGTGAAGCGGGTGGAGCGGAACTCGCTCTTCGTCACGACGGGGACCTCGCGGCCGAGGAACGCGTCGTGGCGCTGCACGGTGAACGGGTCGGGGTCGGATCCGTTCGCGCTGTGCCAGCGCAACACGTTGAGCACCGAACCGTCGACGCGCATGCGGAACCCGACGATCCCGTGGTCGGCGGGTGCGAGCCCCGTGGTGAGCGAGGTCAGCGCCGCCGACGTCGTCGACGGCACCACCGTCGTGATCGGCCCGCCGTCGAGCGCAGCGAGGCACGGCAGCAGGCTCCGGTGCGCCTCGATCGTGTTCCAGCCCAGGCCGTCGAGCAGGAGCAGCACGGTCGGTCCGGGGTCGCGCGCCGGTTCGGGGAACCACGCCGGGCGCCGGCCCGTGACGAGCGCTCCCGCGAGCGCCGACAGGTTCGGACCCCGGTAGTCGGGCTCGACCGGCTCCATCGGGCCAGGCTACGGCGCCGCGTGGGCGCGATCGCGCCCACGGCTCCCTGGAGCCGGGCCGTCCCGCGCGCCGCGCACGGCCCGGCTTCGTCCGCGCCGCGCGACGATGGTGCGGTGAAGGTCTCGACCCGGGGCGACTACGCGGCGCGCGCGTTGCTGTCGCTCGCGCTGCACGGCTCCGACCGGCCGACGTCCGTCAAGGAGATCGCCGAGCGGACGAACCTCCCGCAGCCGTACCTCGAGCAGATCCTGCTCGCCGTGAAGGGCGCGGGGCTGGTGCGGTCGAAGCGCGGCGTCGGCGGCGGCTACGTGCTGGCGCGCACGCCC
This sequence comes from Acidimicrobiia bacterium, assembly GCA_035651955.1. Lineage (NCBI taxonomy): Bacteria > Bacillati > Actinomycetota > Acidimicrobiia > Acidimicrobiia bacterium. The sequence continues at coordinate 76,983 of DASRES010000086.1, read as the reverse complement.
GAGGAGATCACGCTCGCGCAGATCATCTCCGCGGTCGACGGTCCGTTGACGACGTTCGTCGACGAGCACGACCACTGCGAGGGCCATTGCGTCCTGCAGGAGATCTGGGTCGGCGTGTCCGAGGAGATGAACGCGTCACTGGGGCGCTACACGCTCGCGGATCTCGTCGAGCGCACGCGCGTCGGGCACCGGCTCACCGAACCGGTGGTGTGAGCGCGTCGAGCACGCGCGCGAGCTCGGGCGGCAATGGCTCGGTGACCTCGATCCGGTCGCCGGTCACGGGATGGGCGAAGGCCAGACGGGCCGCGTGGAGGAACGGCCGGTCGAGCTCCAGGCTCTGACGGCGGCCGCCGTAGGGCGCGTCGCCGACGACGGGATGGTGGATCGCGGCGAGGTGCACGCGGATCTGGTGGGTCCGCCCGGTCTCGAGCCGGCACTCCAGCAGGGACGTCACGGGATCGTCGAACGTCGCCCGGACCTCGTACGCCGTTCGCGCCTCCTTGCCGGACTCGCGCACCGCCATGCGCGTCCGCCGCGCGGTCGACCGGCCGATCGGCGCGTCGACGGCACCGCGCGGCGGGTCGAGCCGGCCCCACACGAGCGCGGTGTACGCGCGCTCGACGTCGTGTCGCGCGAGGGCCGCGACGAGGCCCTCGTACGCGCGCGTCGACCGCGCGACGACGAGCAGGCCGCTCGTGTCGCGGTCGAGGCGGTGCACGATCCCGGGCCGCATCGGGTCCCCGACGGCGGCGATCTCCGGGTACCGCGCCAGCAACCCGTTCACGAGCGTGCCGTCCTCGTGCCCGGCGCCCGGATGGACGACGACCCCGGCCGGCTTCGCGACGACGAGGACCTCGGCGTCCTCGTAGCGCACGTCGACCGGGACGGGTTGGGCCGTGGGCGGCTGGGCCTCGGGTGGTGCGCCGAGCACGTCGACGACCTCGCCCTCCTCGAGCCGGCGGCTCTTCGCGACGCTCGCCCCGCAGACCAGCACCGCGCCCGTGGCAACGAGCTCCTGCACGTCGGCGCGCGACATCCCCGTGACGAGCGCGACCGCGCGGTCGACGCGCTCACCGGCGAGCGCGCCGGGGACGGTGAACCGCTCGCTCACCGCGCGTCGCCGTGAACGCGCTCGCGCGGCGCACGCCAGCCGAACAGCACGAGCAGGATCGCACCGATCGTGATCGCGGAGTCCGCCGCGTTGAACGTCGGGAACCACCCGAGCCGGACGAAGTCGACGACCTCGCCACGCAGGAACCCGGGCGCCCGGAAGACGCGGTCGCACAGGTTCCCGAGCGCGCCGCCGAGCACGAGCGACAGCGCGCACACCGTCCAGGGGTCGTCGGAGCGGCGGACGATCCGGGCGAGGACGGCCGCGACGACGATGGCCAGCACCGCGAGCAAGGGCGTGAAGCCCTGGAACGAGCTGAACGCGGCGCCGCTGTTGCGACCGAGCTGCAGCAGCACGGTGCCACCGATCACGTGGATCGTGTGGTGCTCGAGCGCCGAGGCGGCCCATGCCTTGGTCGCCTGGTCGATCGCGACGATCGCGACGACGATCGCGACCGAGACGGCTGCGTAGCGTCCGCGTGCCGTCGGGCGCGACGTCACGGCGCGACCTCCGACGACGCGTTCAGCGCCGGCGCTCGCCCCGGGACTTGCACTTCACGCAGAGCTCCGCGTACGGCAGCGCCTCGAGCCGCGCGACGGGGATCCGGTCGCCGCACATGTCGCAGATCCCGTACGTACCGGCGTCCATGCGGGCGAGCGCGCGGTCGATGTCGGCGACGCCTTGGCGTGCCTTCTCGGACAGCGCGAGGTCGCGCTCGCGCTCGACACTCAGCGTGTCGCCCTCACCCGACTCCTCGTCGAACTGCGTGTCGCCCTGCTCACGCTCGGTCGCGAGCGCGTCGGCCTCGGCCTGGAGCTCGTCGGCCTGGTGGACGAGCCGCGACCGCTCCTCCTCGAGCTGGGACCGCAGCCGTTCGAGCGTCTTCGGCGCGATGGGCGGGCCGGACGGCTTCTTGCGCGCCGGCGGCGCGGGCCGCGCCGGCGCCGCGCTCGCCGCGCCGCTCCCCGACCCGGCCGCGGAGGTCTTCGCCGCACCCGCGGTGGCCAGCGCACGCTCGTCGCCCGCGCGGCGCGCTTCACCGTTGCGCGGCGCGCCGGCGGTGCCGGGAGCGGAAGCGGGCGTCTTGGGCGGGCGCGCGATCGCCGCCTTCTTCCCGGCCGACTTGGACGCCGCCGGCACCTTCGCCGTCGCCTTCGACGACGCCTTGGCGGGCGCCACCTTCGTCGGCCGCTTCGCGGTCGCCTGCTTCGCGGGAGTCTTCGCGGCGGACCTGGGCGCGGTCGCCTTGGTCGCCGGCTTCTTCGCCGCGACCTGCTTCGCCGGCGCCTTCGCCGCCTTCGTGCCCGCCCCCTTCTTCTTGGCCGCCTTCGCAGGCGCGTTCGCGGTCTGCGCCGCCTTCGCGGGCGCCGCCTTCGAGCTCTTCGCCGCCTTGGCCGCCTTCGCGGGGGTGGTCCGGCCCGACGCGCGCTTCGCCGCCGGCTCCGCCTTCTTCGCGGTCCTGCCCCCGACGGACTTCTTCGCCTGGGCGTTCTTGGCCGGTGCGGCCGGCTTCGAGGCTGATGCCCTCGGCATCCGGGTCCTTCCGCTCGCAGGGCGTCGGCCCGGCCCGTGGCGGCCGGCTCCGGCACGGCCGGACACCGCGGCGCGACGTGCAGGAACGCGCCGCCGGGGGTCGGGACCGGGATGCCGGGCACGCCGTGCTCCGGGCGAGGAGATCCGCCCGGGGCGGGGCACAGGCCCGTCAAAGGGGCCGGATCATAGGCGCGACGCACGGCCGGATCAACCGTCGGCCGGGTCAGGCGAGGAGCTCACCAGGCGCGTCGCCCGGGTCGCCGCGCGCGATCGCGACGGCGTCGTCGAGCGTGGCCGTCGACGACCGAGCACGTGAGCCGCTCGTCGGCCGTCACGTCGGGGCGCGCCCCCGGTGCTACCGCATCGCGACCTCGGTGCCGTGGCTCGCGGTGGTGAGATCGACCTCGTCCGCGAGCGCGCGCATCAACACCAGACCGTGCCCGCGGTTCGTGTCACGACGCGGGCGCCAGCGGCCCGCGTCGTGGACGCACAGCTCGACGCCGGCGTCGTCGACACGCGCGCGCATCGTGAACGAGTCGCCGTCGGGTTCGACGGGCTGCGCGCCTCCTCGCCCGTCCACCAGCAGCGGCGGGAGATGACCCGCGCAGGCGAGGTCGAGCGTCGCGTCCTCGGTGTCGACGACTGCGCAGACGACGGTCGCCATCTCCCCGGGCGCGAACCGTAGTCGTCGCCCGTGCGATACATCGCCGGTGGGTGCAGGTCCGGCCGGTAGGGTGACCTGCGATGTTCGACCCCGTCGACCCGCGCCTCGACCTCGTCGCGCTCGAGCACGCGGTCCTCGCCCAATGGCGCGACGAGGACGTGTTCGCGCGAAGCCTCGAGCAACGGCGCGACGCGCCCGAGTGGGTGTTCTACGAGGGCCCGCCGACCGCGAACGGACGGCCCGGCATCCACCACGTCTGGGCCCGCCTCTTCAAGGACCTGTTCCCGCGCTTCCACACGATGCGCGGCCGGCACGTCGCGCGGAAGGGCGGCTGGGACTGCCACGGGCTGCCGGTCGAGGTGGAGGTCGAGAAGGAGCTCGGCTTCTCGGGCAAGCCCCAGATCGAGGAGTACGGCATCGAGGCGTTCAACCGTCGGTGCCGTGAGTCGGTGCACCGGTACGTCGAGGACTTCCAGGCGTTGACCGGCCGCATCGGCATGTGGCTCGACACCAAGGACGCGTACTGGACGCTCACCAACGACTACATCGAGAGCGTCTGGTGGCTGTTCTCGCAGATGTGGGACGCCGGGAACATCTACGAGGGCTTCAAGGTCGTCCCCTACTGCGGGCGGTGCGGCACCGCGCTGTCGAGCCACGAGCTCGGCCAGCCCGGCGCGTACCGTGACCTCACCGAGCCGTCCGTGTACGTGCGGTTCCCCGTCGTCGACCGCGACTTCGACCTGCTCGTGTGGACGACGACACCGTGGACGCTCGTCTCGAACACCGGCGCCGCGGTCGGTCCCGACGTCGAGTACGTGCGCGTGCGCGCCCGTGACGGTGCGCGTCGTGACCTCGTGCTCGCGGCCGCGCGCGTCGACGACGTGCTGGGCGAGGGGTACGAGCCCGTCGCGCGCGTTCCCGTCGACGAGCTGATCGGCCTCCGCTACGAGCAGCCGTTCGACTTCCTGCCCGCTGACGGCGACGGGTGGCGCGTGGTCGCCGACGAGTTCGTCACGATCGAGGACGGCAGCGGGATCGTGCACCTTGCACCCGCGTTCGGCGAGGTCGACCGCGAGGTCGGCGAGCGCGAAGGGCTCCCCGTGTTGAACCCCGTGAACGCGGCGGCGCGCTTCGACGCGTCCGTGCCGCCGTGGGAGGGCCAGTTCGTCAAGGACGCCGACCCGTCGATCATCGACGCGCTCGCGGCGTCGGGCCGGCTGGAGCGCGTCGTCGACTACACGCACTCGTACCCCCACTGCTGGAGGTGCGGCACGCCGCTGATCTACTGGGCCAAGCCGACGTGGTTCGCGCGCACGTCCGCGCACAAGGGCGAGCTGCTGGCCCAGAACGAGACGATCGGCTGGCACCCGGAGAGCATCAAGCACGGCCGCTTCGGTGACTGGCTCGAGAACAACGTCGACTGGGCGCTGTCGCGTGACCGGTTCTGGGGCACGCCCATCCCGGTGTGGCGGTGCGACTCGGGCCACGACACGTGCGTCGGCTCGGTCGCGCGCCTCGCGGAGCTGGCGGGCCGTGACCTGTCCGGGCTCGACCTGCACCGTCCGTACGTCGACGACGTCGTGATCGACTGCCCCGAGTGTGGCCGGCGCGCGTTCCGGGTGGAGCCCGTGCTCGACGCGTGGTTCGACTCCGGTTCGATGCCGTCGGCGCAGTTCCACTTCCCGTTCGAGAACGAGGAGGTCTTCGCCCGCCGGTTCCCCGCCGACTTCATCTGCGAGGCGATCGACCAGACGCGCGGCTGGTTCTACTCGTTGCTCGCGGTGAACACGCTCGTCTTCAAGCGCACGCCGTACCGCAACGTGGTGTGCCTCGCGCTCGTCGTCGACAAGGACGGGCAGAAGATGTCGAAGTCGCGCGGCAACGTGATCGACCCGTGGACGATCCTCGAGAGCCGCGGCGCCGACGCGCTGCGCTGGTACTTCTTCTCCGCGGGCTCGCCGTGGGTCAGCCGGCGTGTGTACGAGGAGGGCATCGACGAGGCGACGCGCCGGTTCCTGCTCACGCTGTGGAACACCTACGCGTTCTTCGTCACGTACGCCAACCTCGACGGGTGGCGCGCGGACGACGCGGCCGCGAGCGCGCACGTGTCGTCGCACGTGCTCGACCGGTGGATCCGCTCACGGGTGCACGGCACGGTCCGCGAGGTGACCGACGCGCTCGACTCGTTCGACGCGCTGCGGGGTGCGCAGGCCCTCGACGGGTTCGTCGACGACCTGTCGAACTGGTACGTACGCCGCTCCCGCCCGCGCTTCTGGAAGTCGGCGGACGCGGGCGCGCACGCGACGCTGCACGAGTGTCTCTCGGTCCTCTCGCTCCTGCTCGCGCCGTACTGCCCGTTCGTCGCGGACGCGATGTGGCAGAACCTCCGGCGCACGAAGGAGTCCGTGCACCTCCAGGACTGGCCCACCGCGGACGTCGACGCGATCGACGACGCGCTCGAAGCGGAGATGTCGCTCGCCCGTCTCGTCGCGTCGCTCGGGCTCGCGGCGCGCAACGACGCGCGGCTGAAGGTGCGGCAGCCGTTGCGGCGCGCGCTCGTGCTGCTCCCCGAAGGTGCGCGACTCGGTGACGAGGTCGTGCGCGAGGTCGCGGACGAGCTGAACGTGAAGGCGCTCGTGCCCGTCGACGACCTCGTCGGCATTCTCGAGTACCGCGTCGTACCGAACTTCCGCGTGCTGGGTCCCCGCGTCGGCAAGGACGTCCCGCGCGTCAAGGCCGCGCTCGGCGAGGTCGACGGTGCAGCCGTGCGCGCCGCGCTCGACGCCGACGGCGTGTTTCGTCTCGACCTGGGCGACGGCACCGTCGTCGACCTCGGGCCCGACGACGTCGACGTTCGGGCCGAGTCACACGAGGAGCTCGTGCTCGCGCAGGACGAGGGCGCCGCGGTCGCGCTCGACACGACGATCGACGACGAGCTGCGTGACGAAGGCCGGGTCCGCGACGTCATCCGCGCCGTCAACGAGGCCCGCAAGCAGCGCGGCCTCGAGATCGCCGATCGCATCACGCTCACGCTGACCGTCCCGGCGGAGCTCCACGCACCGCTCGACGCGGCCCGCGACGTGATCGCGGCCGAGGTGCTCGCGCGCACGATCACCGTGGAAGCGGGCGCGGTCGCGCGTGACGACCGCGACGCCCTCGACCTCGACGGCGCGGTGATCCGGCTCGCGTTCGAGAAGGCCGACTGATCCGACGCGCTACCGGCGACGCTTGAAGACGTTGCCGAAGCGACCGCTCTCCTCGTCGTCGTCGTAGTCGTGGTGCTCGACGGGACCGAGCGGGCGCTCGTCGCGCACGGCTTCGCGCAGGCTGGCGAAGAACGCGTCGTCGTCCAGGACCTGCGCGTCCATCGGCGGCTCCTCGGCGAACAGCTGCGTGCGCCCGTTGCCCGCGCGCTCTTCACGCGCGTGCTCGTCCGTTGCCGGTGCACCGGCCGCGTCGGAGGCCGCGCTCCCCGCGGGTGCGGGCGCGTCGGGCGCCGGCTCGGGGAACGGCGGGACCGCGTCGATCGTCACCGTGCTCTGGTCGGGGCGCGGAGGCTCCTCGCTCGCGGCAGCCGGCGCGGGTGCCTGCGGTTGCGGCGGCGGTTGCGGCGCGGGTTGCTCCTGGCGCGCGCCCTCGGGCGGCGTCGGGAGCTCGACGTCGTGGATCGACGGGCGCGACCCCGCGCTCACCGTCGGTCGCTGGTCGAGGGACTGCAGGTCCGCCTCGATCGCGCGACGCAGGCGCGACCGGTACTCCGTCTCGAACCGCTCGAGGTTGTCGATGTCGGCCAGCAACGCTTCGCGGCGCGCGCCGAGGCCGAGCACCTCGGCCTCGAGCCGGCGTTGCTCCGCCATCGCCATGCGGCGCGCGGTCGCCTCCGCCTCGCTGACGAGCGCGTACGCCCGCGTCTCGGCCTCCTCGACCATCTGCTTCGAACGCGTCTGCGCGTCCGCGATCGCCTCGTCGGCCGTCTTCTGCGCGAGCAGCAACGTGCGCTGCAGCATGTCCTCGTTCTCGCGACCCCGTCCGGCGTCGCTCTCCAACGACGCGACGCGCTCCTGGGCCTTCGCGAGCTGGTCCTGGAGGGACTCGATCGTCGTGGCGGCGCGTTCGAGCAGCTCGTCGACGTCATCCCGGTTGTAGCCCCGGAAACCCTCGCGGATGTCCATGTCCCGCAGATCGCGCGGCGTCACGTCCATGCCCGCCATGCTAGCGACGCGAGGGTGTGACGGCGCGGCAGCGCAGCGGCGCCGGTCTCAGATGATGCCGCTGCTCCCGCAGAGGATCCCTTGGACGATGAGGATCCCGAAGAACAGCACGAGGAACGACAGGTCGAACATGCCCGCGGGTGGGATGACCCGGCGGAGCGGCGCGAGCAGCGGCTCGGTCAGCTGGAACAGGACGGAGTTGATCGACGCCATCGCGCTGCCCGAGCGGACCGGGAACCACGACAGCACCGCCCTCAGGATGAGCACGATGAGGTAGACGAGGATGAAGGCGCAGACGACGGTCAAGGTGCTGCGTCAGGTCCGGTAGAGGCCCTTGGCCTGCAGGCGCTCCTTCTCTTCCTGCGAGACCTCGACGTCCGCCGGGGTGAGGAGGAACACCTGGTCCGCGACGCGCGACATCGTCCCGCCGACCGCGTACGCGAGCCCGCTCGAGAAGTCGATGAGCCGCCGCTGGAGATCCCGGCCCAGCCCCTGCAGGTTCACGATGACGGGCTGGTTCGCCTTGAGCCGGTCGCCGACCTCCTGCGCGTCGTTGAAGCCGTGCGGCTCGACGACGTGCACCCGGGCGGCGTGGTTCGCGGGCATGGGCCGGATCACGGGCGGCTTCGGCGACGGGACCACCGTGGGCTCGTCGTTGCGGGGCAGCGGCCGGACCGTCGCGCCCACCTCTGCTGCGCGCGCCGGAGCCTGCACCCGCGTCACGACCGGCTCGGGCGCCTCCTCGTAGTACTCGTCGTATTCGGCGTACTCGTCGTCGTCCTGCAACCCGAGGTACACCAGGGTGCGACGCCACAACGAAGCCATCCGCACGACCTCCCGCTGGTCAGCCTACAGCCCACGCCTCGCGCGAGCGTGGACGGGCGGGGTGCTCGATCAGGCCCGGGGACCGAAGATCGCCCTGCCCACGCGCACGATCGTGGCGCCCTCCTCGACCGCGACCTCGAAGTCCTCGCTCATCCCCATCGAGAGCTCGTCCGCCCCGACCCGTGACGCGAGCTCTCGCAACGTGGCGAAGCACGCGCGGGGATCGGCGGTCCGGGGCGGGACGGTCATCAGCCCGGCGACGTCGAGGCCGAGCGCGCGGAGGGAGTCGGCGAGTGCGGGCGTGTCACTCGGGGTGCAGCCCCCCTTCTGGGGCTCGTCCCCGACGTCGACCTGCACGAGCACCCGCGCGCCCGGGGCGCGGCGCGCCATCGCCTCGCCGAGCGAGAGGCGGTCGACGGAGTGCCAGAGCGCGACGTATGGCGCGAGTGCCGCGACCTTGTTCCGCTGGAGGCGGCCGACGAAGTGCCAGCGCGGTGCACACCCGGCCCCGTCGAGGACGGGCGCCTTGGCCAGCAGCTCCTGGGCGCGGTTCTCGCCCAGGTCGCGCAGGCCCGCGTCGACCGCCTCGACGAGCCGTTCCGCCGGGACGGTCTTCGACGCGCCGACGAGCGTGACGCTGCTCGGGTCGCGACCGGCTCGGCCGGCGGCGTCCGCGATGCGCGTCCGCACCTCGTCGATGCGCGTCGCGAGGTCGGTCACGTCGTCTTCTTCACGACGATCATCGCCTGACGGCCGGTGACGCCGTCCCGCCGGTGCGAGAAGTACCGGTCGGGAGCGTCGGCGGTGCACGGAGCCGCCCTCGCCACGTCGTGGACGCCCGCCTCGGCGAGCGCGGCGACCACTGCGGCAGGCAGGTCGAGCGCAGGGTCACCGTCGAGCGTCCGCGACACCACACCGCGACCGAAGCGCGCCGCGAGGCGAGCGAGGTCGTCCTCGCCGAACGCGTAGTGGCACGCGTTGACGCACGGACCGACGAGCGCGCGTACGTCACCCGGGCCGAGTGCCGCGACGGCGTTCGCGACCACGCCGGCCTCGAGACCCTTCCACCCCGCGTGCACCGCGCCGACCGCGTGCTGCGTCGCCAGCGCGATCGGCACGCAGTCGGCGACGAGGATCGCGAGCGGCAGGCCGGGGACGGTCGTGACGACCGCGTCGGCGTCGGTGCCGCTCACGCCCGCGTCGTCCGCGCGCACGACACGCGCGCCGTGCACCTGTCGCAACCACACCCATCGCCGTGGATCGTCGGGAACGCCTGCGATGCCGCGCGCGACGCGTCGCCGGTTCTCCGTGACGGCGTCGGGATCGTCGCCGACGTGGTCAGCGAGGTTCAGCGACTCGTACGGCGAGCGCGACACACCGCCCGTGCGCGTCGTGAACGTGACCTCGGCGATCCCGAGGCGGGGCACTACCGGAGGAACTCGGGGACGTCGAAGTCGTCGTCGGAGAGGTCGATCTCCTCGTCCTTGCCCGCGAGCGCGGCTTCCTCCTCGCGGAGGCCGAGCGGTGTCGAGGCCTCGGTCGGGCGACGCTCACCCTCGTAGCGATCGAAGCCCGCGGCAATGACGGTGATGCGCACCTCGTCGCCGAGCGCGTCGTCGATGACGGCGCCGAAGATGATGTTGGCGTCGGGATGCGCGGCCTGCGAGATGATCTCGGCCGCCTCGTTGACCTCGAACAGGCCGAGGTCCGACGGGCCGGACACGTTCAGCAGGATCCCGCGCGCGCCCTCGATGCTCGCCTCGAGCAGCGGGCTCGAGATCGCGCCGCGCGCTGCGGTGACGGCCCGCCCCTCGCCCGACGCGTAGCCGATCCCCATGAGCGCGGAGCCGGCGTTCGTCATGATCATCTTGACGTCGGCGAAGTCGGTGTTGATCAGGCCCGGCGTCGTGATGAGGTCGGTGATGCCCTGCACGCCCTGCAGGAGGACCTCGTCGGCCATCTTGAAGGCGTTGAGCATCGTCGTCTTCTGGTCGGAGACCTGGAGGAGACGGTCGTTCGGGATGATGATGAGGGTGTCGACCTTCTCCTTGAGGCGCTGGATGCCGCTCTCGGCCTGCACCGAGCGGCGCCGGCCCTCGAACGAGAACGGACGCGTCACCACACCGATCGTCAGCGCGCCGAGCTGCTTCGCGACCTCCGCGACGACCGGTGCACCGCCGGTGCCGGTGCCGCCACCCTTGCCCGCGGTGATGAACACCATGTCCGCGCCCTTGAGCACCTCCTGGATCTCGTCGTGGTGCTCCTCGGCCGCCTGACGGCCGACGTCAGGGTCCGACCCGGCACCGAGACCGCGCGTGAGCTGGCGACCGATGTCGAGCTTCACGTCGGCGTCGCTCATCAGGAGCGCCTGCGCGTCGGTGTTGATCGCGACGAACTCGACGCCCTTCAGCCCCGCGTCGATCATCCGGTTGACCGCGTTGCAGCCACCGCCGCCGATCCCGACGACCTTGATGACGGCGAGGTAGTTCTGCGGTGCACCGAGCATGGGGACCCTTCCTTGTCGGCGGGCACGGTACCCGCGCCGGGCGTCACGACGTCGTGCCGCGGCGATCGGCGAGCACGGTCGTGGCGTGCTCGCCGATCGGATCGAATGCGTGTCGCGACTGTTCCCGCAGGTCAGGGTGAACCGTGAACCTCAACTGGAGGTCGAGCGTTATGTCAACCTGCGGTATCGGTCGAGACTCTACCGAATCGTCCCGCACTGGTCAACGGGCGCGCGCGGCGGCGCGCACGCGCCGCGAGCGACACGCGCTCATCCCGTCGCCGGTGTCTCGGGCATCGTCACGTCGACGTAGTGCACGCGCGCGCCGTCGAGCGCGTGGAGCACCGCGACTGCGGCGTCGGTCTTCGCGGTGAGCTGCGCGGTGGTGCCGAGCCGGATCTCCCCCGCCGGCGCGCCGGGCGCGAGCCGCAGCGTGACGTTGCCGTGATCGAGCGCGAGGCCGACGACCATCGGGCGCAGCTCGTCGGGGAGCCGGTGCGCGACGCTCAGCAGGCGGACGTCGACCTGGCCGCCGGGCGCGGGCACGACCCCGACGCCGGCGAGCTCGGGGAGGCCGGCCGGCGGGGCCGGGACGTCCTCCAGGACGCGCCCCGACGCGTCGACGAGCGCGACCGTGCCGGGACCGCGCGCGATCCACGCCGCGGGCTGGCGCAACGTCACCGTGATCTGGACCGTCCCCGGCAGGTGCTTCGTCACGACAGCGCGCTGCACCAACGGGATGGACTCCACGCGGTGCGCGATCCGGCCGCGGTCGAGTGTGAGCAGCGCCGACCCCGGTTCGACGCGCGCGGCCGCGCGGATCTCGGCGGGCGTGACCGCACCGGCGCCCGTCGCGTCGACGTGGTCGACGTCGAGCAGCGGCGACTGCACGAGCAGCCACCCGAGCCCGGCCACGCATCCGGCGCACACGACGGCGAGCAGCACCCGCAGCCGCCGGCGTCCCTGTGCGCGGATCACCTCGACGCGACGCGCACGGATGCGCGGGTCGATGCTGCGCTGGTCCGCGCTGGTCGTGCTCACGCGCCGCCACCTCCCACGGTCGCCTCCTCGGGTTCGAAGCCCACCATGTGCAGCTCGGGCTCGAGCCGGATGCCCGTCTGCTCCTCGACGCGGCGCCGGACCTGCGCGACGAGCGCGTGGACGTCGTCCGCGGTCGCGTCCGGCTCGGCCTGGAAGAAGTTCGCGTGCTTCGGCGACACGAACGCGCCTCCGACGCGCAGCCCCTTCAGCCCGCACGCGTCGATCAGCCGGCCCGCGCTGTCGCCCGGCGGGTTGCGGAACACGGATCCCGCGTTCGCGCCACCGGGCTGGTGCTCACGTCGCCACGCGACGACGTCCGCGATCCGTCGTTCGCACGCTGCCGCGTCGCCGCGCGTCACGGTGAAGCGCGCGCCGACCACGACGTCGTACGGGCCGAGCGCCGATGTGCGGTACCCGAGCCCGAGGTCGTCCGGGATCCACGTCCGGATCGTCGCGGCACCTGAGGCGAGGTCGACGACGTGCGCGTCTGCGACGACCTCGCGCGTGTCGCGACCGTGGCCGCCGGCGTTCATCCGCACCGCGCCGCCGACCGTGCCGGGGATGCCGACGTAGAACTCGAGTCCCGCCCGCCCCGCGGCCGCGCTCCGGCGCGCGAGCACAGGCAACGGCACCGCCGCCCCGGCGGAGACCACATCGTCCGACTCGACGTCGACGTGCGCGAACCCGGCGTCGAGCACGAGGACGACGCCCGCGTACCCGTGCTCCGCGACGAGCAGGTTCGAGCCACGCCCGACGACGAGCACCGGTACCGCGCGGCCGTGGACGACCTCGGCGACCGCGGCGAGCGCGTCGAGGTCGCCGACCCGGACGAGCACCGCCGCCGGTCCGCCGAGCCGGTACGTCGTCAGCTCGGCGATCGGCGCGTCGCACGTGACCGCGTCGCCGAGCCGGTCGCGCAACGCACGGGCGGCGTCGGCGAGCATCACGACGCGCTCGCCCGCAGCTCGCGCTCGCGGACGAGCGCGAGCATCTCGTCGGCCAGGTTCCCGACGTCGCCGACACCCATCGTGAGGACGACGTCGCCGGGGCGGGTCACGGCGAGCACGTTCGCCGCGAGCTCCGATCGACGCGGGAAGTACGCCACCGGCAGCGACGGGTGCGCGTCGAGCACGGCGCGCAGGATCAGCCGGCCGGACACGCCGGGGATCGGCACCTCCGCCGCGGGCGCGCACACGTCGGTCAGCACGAGAAGATCGGCCTCCGTGAACGCGTCCGCGAAGTCCCGCCACATGAGCGACGTGCGGATGTAGCGGTACGGCTGGAACACCGCGACCACGCGCCGCCAGCCGCACTCGCGCGCCGTGCGGATCGTCGCCTGCAGCTCGGCCGGCAGGTGCGCGTAGTCGTCGACGAGCGTCACGCCGTCGATCTCACCCTTGAAGTGGAACCGGCGGGCGACACCGCCGAAGTTGCGCAGCGCGTCGACGATCGTGGCGAGGTCCACGCCGAGCTCGGAGGCGGTCGCCAGTGCACCGAGCGCGTTCAGCGCGTTGTGCCGGCCTGGGACCGCGAGCTCCACGGTGCCGAGGTGCCGACCGCGCACGGTCACGTCGAAGCGGCTGCCGACGCGGCCGCCACTCTCGTAGCCCGTCAGCCGGTAGTCGGCATCCTCCGACTCGCCGTACGTGACGGCACCGGCGCGTCGCGCCGCGAGCCGGCGCGCGACCCCGTCGTCCGCGCACACGACGACGAGCCCGGGGATCCCGGCGAGGAACCGCTCGAACGCGTCGACGAGATCGTCGAACGTGCCGTAGTGCTCGAGATGGTCGGGCTCGACGTTCGTGACGACGGCCATCTCGGGCGCGATCTCGAGGAACGTGCCGTCGCTCTCGTCGGCCTCGACGACGAGGAGGTCGCCCGCGCCACGCGCGGCATTCGTGCCGACCTCGTGGAGCTCGCCGCCGATGAGGAAGCTCGGCTCGCGCCGGGCCGCGAGGAGGACGAGCGCGAGCATCGACGACGTCGTCGTCTTGCCGTGGCTGCCGGCGACGGCGATCGTCCGCCGCGTCGCGACGAGGGCGCGCAGCGCGTCGGCGCGGCGGAGCACCGGGACGTCGCGCGCCTGCGCAACGCGAACCTCGAGGTTCGACCACGGGACCGCCGACGAGATCACGACCGCGTCCGTCGCGGGCGCGATGTTGTCCTCGGTGTGCCCGACCTTCACGTCCACGCCCGCGACACGCAAGCGCTCGAGCGCGCGTGACTCGTGCAGGTCCGATCCGGACACGGTGTGGCCCATCTCCTGCAGCAGCAGCGCGAGTGCGCTCATCCCCGAGCCGCCGACGCCGACGACGTGGATGCGCCGCGGCTCCCGGAGGTCAAGCTCGTACACCGGCGACCTCCTCGACCAGGTCCGCCAGGCGCGCGGCGGCGTCGGGACGGGCGATCGACCGAGCGGCGACGCTCATGGCGTCGAGGCGGGCGCGGTCGTGGAGCAAGGGTGCGACGAGCTCGTCGACGCGCGCGCCGTCGCACTCGTCGTCGCGCAGCACGAGCGCCGCGCCGGCACGCGCGAGCGTCTCGGCGTTGCGGGTCTGGTGGTCGGCGGGCGCGCCGGGGAGCGGGACGAGGACCGACGGGACACCGGCCGCGGTCAGCTCGGCGACCGTTCCCGCGCCGGCGCGGCACAACGCGAGCGACGCGCGCGCGTAGACGCCGTCGAGACGCTCTTCGTACGGGACGAGCACGTAGTCGAGCGCGTCGCCGGCACGCCGGAGCGACGCCAGCCGCTGCGCGCACTCGTCGTAATTGCGCGGACCGGTCACGTGGTGCACGGCGACGTCGTCACGGTCGCGCCAGCGTCGGTACAGGTCGAGGGCCGCGACGTTCAGGGTACGGGCGCCGAGGCTCCCGCCCACCACGGCGAGCAGCGGCGGCGACGACGGCGATCGGACGAGCTCGACCATCTCGCGGCGCACCGGGTTCCCCGTACGCGTCGAGCCGGGCAGCGGCGTGTCGGGCAGCGAGACGGCGGCGCGCGCGCCCAGACGGACGGCGATCCGGTTGGCGAGGCCCGGCGCGGCGTCCTGCTCGTGCACGAGGGTCGGGACGCGTGACGCGCGCGCGGCCGCGACGAGGGGCAGTGACCCGTACCCGCCGAAGCCGACGACGACGCGCGGCCGGAACCGGCGCACGAGCCGGCGGGCAGCGACGAACGCGCGCGCGGTGTCGCGGACGACGGCCACGTTCTCGAGGGTCAGCCGGCGGCGCAACCCACGCCCGGGCAGCAGGTCGACCGCGAAGCCCGCCTCCGGCCACGCGCGCTCCTCGAGCCGGCCGCGCACGCCGACGAGCCGGATCGAGTCTCCCGGATGGCCACGCCGCACGAGCTCCTGCGCGAGCGCGATCGGCGGGTAGACGTGACCACCGGTCCCGCCTCCACTGATCATGGCGAACAGGCGCGCGTCCGCGCTCACGTCGCCTGGCGTGCGACGTTGCCGAGGATCCCCGTCGCCGCCATCGTGAAGAGCAGCGCGGACCCGCCGAACGAGACGAACGGGAGCGGGATGCCCGACACGGGCAGCAGGCCGATCACCGCTCCGATGTTGATGATCGCCTGCCCGACGACCCAGACCGTCACACCGGACGCGAGGAGCATCCCGAACCGGTCGGGAGCGCGCGCCGCGGCTCGGATGCCGACGACCGCGAACGCGAAGAACAGGCCGATGACGAGCAGCGTCCCGACGAGGCCGAGCTCCTCGCCGATCACCGCGAAGATGAAGTCATTGTGCGCGTTCGGGAGGAACAGCCACTTCGACCGCCCCGCGCCGAGACCGACTCCGCTCCAGCCGCCGCTGCCGAGCGCGATGAGCGACTGCGCGATCTGGTAGCCGGTGTTCGACGCGTCCTTCCACGGGTGCAGGTAGGTGAACACGCGCGCGCGCCGGTACGGCGCCGCGACCGCGAGCAACGCGGTCGCGGCGATGCCGCCCCCGAACACCGTGCCGAGGTGACGGGCGCGCACGCCGCCCATCAGCAGGACCCCCGCGACGATGAGCGCGAGCACGATCGTCGAGTCGAGGTCCGGCTCCCGCATGACGAGCAGACCGAACACGAGGAACACGAGCAGGATCGGCCGCAGCACGCGCCGCCAGTCGTGCAGCTCGTGCTCCCGACGGGTGAGCACGTCCGCCGCGAACACGAGCAGCGCGAGCTTCGCGATCTCGGACGGCTGGACGCGCCAGCTCCCGACGCCGAGCCACCGGCGCGAGCCGTACGCGACGATCCCGATGCCGGGGACGAGCACGACCGTGAGCAGGACACCTGCTACGACGAGCAGCGGGACCATCAGGCGCTGCCAGCGGTGGTAGTCGATGCGGGCGACGACGACGAACGCGACGACGCCGAACAGCGTCCACATGAGCTGGCGCTCGAAGAAGTACCAGGCCGACCCGTAGTTCGCGAGGGACTGGACCGACGACGCGGAGAGGATCATCACCGTGCCGACCACGTTCAGGACGGCGACGGTCGCGACGAGCAGCAGGTAGCCGGCGGGCCGGTCGCGGCCGGCCTCGACCCACCGGGCGTAGAAGCGGGCGAAGCGGTCGGCGCCCGGCACACGGACGCGCGGCAGCCGCAGCCGGCGGAGGGTCTCGGCGGTCGCGCTCACGCCGTCTGCTCCTTCGCGGCGATCAGTGCCGCGACCTCGCGCGCGAAGTCGTCGCCACGCTCGCCGTAGTCGTGGTACCAGTCGAACGACGCGCACGCCGGCGACAGCAGCACGGTGTCACCGGGCTGCGCGAGGGCGGCAGCGCGGTCGACGGCGTCGTGCATCGATGCCGCGACGACGACGGGAACCGCGCCGGTGAACGCGCGCTCGACGTCCGCGGCTGCGTCACCGATCGCGACGACCGCGCGCAGGTGCGGCACGACGTCGCGCAGCACGCCGAGGTCGAGACCCTTGTTGTGACCGCCCGCGACGAGCACGACGGAGTCGAACGCCGCGACCGCGGTCAACGTCGCGTGCGGGTTGGTCGCCTTCGAGTCGTCGACGAAGCGCACCCCACCAGACTGGCCGATCGGCTCCACGCGATGGTGGAGCCTCTCGAACGTCGCGATCGCGCGCGCCGCGCCGTCGCGCGTCGCGCCGACGTCGAGCACCGCGGCGGTCGCGGCGAGCGCGTTCGCGACGTCGTGGGGCGCGTCGCTCCGCATCGCGTCGAGCGTCGTGATCGTCTCGCCGGACGGGGTCACCAGCCGCCCGCCGTCGACGTGGAACGCGTCGGAGCGGGCGCGCGTCGTGAACGCGACCGCGCGGCTGGGCGTGGCGCGCGCGAGCTCGGCGACGCGCTGGTCGTCGGCGTTGAAGACGAGCAGGTCGCCGGCGGACTGGTGGCGGTAGACGTTCGCCTTCGCGTCCTCGTACGCGGCGCGTGACCCGTGCCAGTCGAGGTGGTCGTCGGCGAGGTTCAGCAGCACCGCGACCCGGGGTGCGAACGTCGGCGCGAACCGCAGCTGGAACGACGACAGCTCGGCGACGAGCACGTCGACGTCGTCATCGACTGCGTCGATCAGCGGCCGGCCGATGTTGCCCGCGGCGGTCGCACGCACGCCCGATGCCGACAGGATCGCGGCCGCAAGCGTGGTGACGGTCGTCTTGCCGTTGGTCCCCGTCACCCCGACGACCGGGACGCGCGCGCGCTCGCCGGCCAGGTCGATCTCGCTGCGGACGGGGACGCCGGCCTCCTCGGCATCCGCGATCACGCGATGGCGGTCGTGCACCCCCGGGCTCGGGACGACGAGCGCGCTCCCCCGCACGAGGGCGCGTAGCGCGTCGTCGTCGGGCGCCTCGACGACCCGCACGCCGAGCGCGCGGACCTCGTCGCGCGCTTCGTCGTAGCCCGGATGGTCCGGGTGCTCCTCGACGGCGACGACCGTCGCGCCCTCGCGCACGAGCCGGCGCGCGACGGCGCGCCCTGTGGCGGCGAGCCCGACGACCAGGATCACTCGATGACTCCCGGGATGCGGAGGAAGTCGGCGTAGAACAGGCCGAGCCCGAGCGCGACGCACATGCCCGCGAACAACCAGAACCGCACGACGACGGTGAACTCGGGCCACCCGCCCACCTCGAAGTGGTGGTGGATCGGCGACATCCGCAGCACGCGCCGTCCGAAGCCGCGGAACGCGACGACCTGCGCGATGAGGCTCATCGTCTCGACGACGTAGAGCCCGCCGAGGATCGGCAGCAGCAGGATCGTGTGCGTGAGGAGCGCGAGCCCCGCGACCGCGCCGCCGAGCGCGAGCGCGCCCGTGTCGCCCATGAAGATCTGCGCGGGCGCGGCGTTCCACCAGAGGAACCCCGTGCACGCGCCCATCATCGCCCCCGCGATGACGCAGTGATCGAGCGACGCCGCGGCGAGCGAGTGGTACTGGTGCGGGTGCCGGAACTGGACGAACGCGATGACGACGAACGCCGAGAACACGAGCGCGGAGGCGCCGGCCGCGAGCCCGTCCATCCCGTCCGTGAGGTTCACGCCGTTGCTCGTCGCGAGGATGACGAAGACCGCGACGACCCCCCATCCCCACGGGCCCATGTCGAGCGCCATCCGTCTCGTGAACGACAACTGGGTCGACACGTGCACCCAGTTCAACGCCAGGATCACGAACCCGGTGCCGACGACGATCTGACCGAGCAGCTTGCCGCGCTTGCGCAACCCGAGGTTCCGGTGGGCGCGCACACCGAGGTAGTCGTCGATGAACCCGAGCAGCGCCATGCCGAGGATGAGCATCATCAGCGCGAGACCGCTGTTCGCGTGCTTGAACGCGTGCGAGCGGAGGTGCGCGACCAGATAGCCGGCCGTCGCCGCACCGACGATCGCGACACCGCCCATGGTCGGCGTGCCCGCCTTGCGGACGTGCGGATGCTCGATCGGGCCGTCGTCGCGGATCGCCTGGCCGATGCCGCGGGCGCGCAGCAGACGAATCAGGAACGGGGTGCCGAGGACGCTGACGACGAAGCCCGTCCCCGCCGCGATCAGGAGGTTGATCACGGGCGGAACCCCGCACGGGTGTCGGCCGCGCCCGCGAGCAGCGCGTCGGCCACGACCTCGAGCCCCACCGCGCGGCTCGCCTTCACGAGGACCGCGTCGCCGCGGCCGGCGAGCTCGACGACGGCGGCGAGCGCGTCCGCCGGTGCGTCCGTCTCGACGACGTCGTGCACGCCCGCGGTCCGCGCACCGGTGGCGAGCGCGGCTGCACCCGCACCGACCGCGACGACGGCGTCGAACCCGAGCTCGCCCGCGAGCCGACCGAGCGCCTCGTGCTCCGCGGCCGCGCAGTCGCCGAGCTCGAGCATCTCGCCGAGCACGGCGATGCGTCGTCCGGCGGCGGGCAGCCGCGCGAACGACCGCATCGCGGCCGCGACCGCGGTCGGGCTGGCGTTGTAGGCGTCGTTCAGCACGGTGAGGCCGGCCGGCGAGTGGCCGAGCTCCATGCGCCAGCTCGCCCCGGTCGCCTCTCCGAGGCCGAGCACGACGTCGTCGAGCGGCACACCGAGCACGAGCGCGACGGCCGCGGCCATCCCGGCGTTGACGACCTGGTGCTCGCCCCGCACCGCGAGCCGCACGCGAGCGGAACCCCAGGGCGAGTCGAGCGCGAACGACGGCCGGAGCTCGTCGTCGATCTCGACGGCACCGACGCGCACGTCACCCGCCTCCGGGTCCGCGCCGAAGCCGACCCGCACGACGTGCGCCGCGCACCCGCGGACGAGGACCGGTGTCATGTCGTCGTCCGCGTTGACGACCGCGGTCCCGTCGGCGGGGAGCGCGGCGAGCAGCTCGCCCTTCACGCGCGCGACGCCGGCCCGCCCGCCGAGATGCTCGGCGTGGGCGAGCCCGATGTGTGTCACGACGCCGACGCTCGGGCGCGCGATCTCGCACAGCTCACGGATGTTGCCGGCGAAGCGCGCGCCCATCTCGGCGACGACGACCTCCGTGCGCGCGTCCGCGCCGAGCAGCGTGAGCGGCAGCCCGGACTCGTTGTTGAACGACCCGGGGCTGGCCGCGACCTCGAACCGCCGCGCGAGCGCGGCACGGCTCAGGTCCTTGGTGGACGTCTTGCCGGCGGATCCGGTCACGCCGACGACCGTCGCGTCCGTGAGGCGATCGCGCGCCAGCCGGCCGCAGTCGCCGAGCGCGCGCAAAGTGTCGTCGACCCGGACGAGCGCGCGCGCTCCCGGCCGGCGCGCGTCCGGCACGTCGCGTTCGACGACCGCGACGAGCGCGCCGCGCTCGAACGCGTCGTGCACGAAGTCGTGACCGTCGCGATTGCCGCGC
The DNA here is from genome assembly GCA_035651955.1 of Acidimicrobiia bacterium. Classification (NCBI taxonomy): domain Bacteria; kingdom Bacillati; phylum Actinomycetota; class Acidimicrobiia; species Acidimicrobiia bacterium. The sequence continues at coordinate 56,801 of DASRES010000086.1, read as the reverse complement.
AGCGCGAAGAAGCACGCGCCGGGCTCGAGCGTCCGGGAGTCGTACGTGAACGACGTCGCCGTCCACGCCGGGTCGCCGTCGAGGATGCGGCCGCGGGTGGCCGCCGCGATGTCGCCGACGGTCATGTCCATCCGAGGCGCTCCAGCTCCTCCGCGGCCACCACCCGGTCGTCGAAGGGCACCACGCGGTCGCCGATCGTCTGGGTCGTCTCGTGTCCCTTGCCCGCCACCACGACGACGTCACCGGGGCGGGCGCGCTCGAGCGCGAGCCGGATCGCCGCGCGCCGGTCGAGCTCGATCGTGTACGGCGCGCCGTGGCGCAGCCCCTCCTGGACGTCCTGCACGATGGCGGCGGGATCCTCGGAACGTGGGTTGTCGGACGTGACGACGACGAAGTCGGCACCCTGCGCGGCCGCCTCGCCCATCATCGGGCGCTTCTCGCGGTCGCGGTCGCCGCCGCAGCCGAACACCACGATCACGCGGCCGTCGGTGCACAGCTCGCGCGCGCCGGCGAGGGCGTGCTCCAGCGCGACCGGCGTGTGCGCGTAGTCGACGAGCACCGTGAAGGGCGCGCCCCGCCCCACGCGTTCCATCCGGCCCGGCACGGTCACGGGTGTCGACAAGCCGGTGACGACGGCGTCGAGCTCGAAGCCCGCCGCGAGCGCGGTCGCGCCGGCGGCGAGCGCGTTCGACACGTTGAACGTGCCGGCCAGTGACAGCGTGACGGGCGCACGCGCGCCGGACGGCACGTGGACGAGCGTGAACCTCGTCGCACCCTGCTCGGTGTGCAGATCGCGTGCCTGCACATCGGCCGCGCCGTCGTCCACCGCGAACGTCGTCAGCGGGACGCGCGCGCACGCGCAACGCCGTGCGAGCTCGACGCCGTAGCGGTCGTCGAGGTTGACCGCCGCCGCGCGCGTGCGCGCCGGTTCGAACAGCAACGCCTTCGCCTCGAAGTACGCGTCCAGCGAGCGGTGGAAGTCGAGGTGCTCCGTCGACAGGTTCGTGAAGCACGCAGCCGCGAAGCGAGTGCCGTCGACACGGTGTTGGGCCAGCGCGTGCGACGACACCTCCATCGAGACGGTCGTGACCCCGTCGTCGCGCATGCGGGCGAACAGCTGCTGGAGCTCGGAGGCCTCGGGCGTCGTCCGCTCGAGCGCCACGGCCCTCCCCGCGATGCGCGCACCGACCGTCCCGACGATGCCGGTCCGCTCCCCCGCCGCGACCGCGATCGCGTCCAGCAGCATCGTCGTGGTGGTCTTGCCGTTCGTACCCGTCACGCCGAGGCACCGCATCGCGTCGGACGGGTGACCGAAGAACGTCGCCGACACCGGCCCGAGAGCGCGCCGGACGTTCGCGACGCGGGCCTGGCTCACGTCGAGGGGGAGCAGGCGCTCGACCAGCAACGCGGTCGCGCCGCGCACGACGGCGTCGGGCGCGTAGTCGTGTCCGTCGGCCCGCGCGCCGCGGATGCAACAGAAGCACGACCCGCGCGTGACGCGGGTGCTGTCGTGGACGACCGAGGTGACCTCCGTGTCCGGGTCTCCGGCGCGCTCGACCACGTCGACGTCGGCGAGGAGCTCGTGCAGGCGCACGACGGGACCTATCCCTTCGGCGGTGCGACGCCGGTCAGGGTACCGGCGGCTGCACCGCGCGCCCCGGTCGAGGCGGGCGCGGTCGTGACCGGCGTGCTCGCGTGCTGGGCCGCAGGGGCCGTCGTGACCGCCGTGGTGACCGTCGTCGTGACGGTCGTCGTCGCGGTCGTCGCCGGGACCTGCGGGACGCCGACGGGCGGCGGCGCCGCGCCGCCGGCGGGCGGCACGCCGAGGAGACGCAGCGCGTCGTGCATGATCTCGGCGAACCCGGGCGCCGCGATCTGCCCGCCGTAGTACAGGTTCTGCGGCTCGTCGATCACGACGATCACCGCGAGCTGCGGGTTGTCGGCCGGCGCGAAGCCGACGAACGACGCCACGTGCTGTCCCGTCGTGTACGGCGGCTTGCGCGCGGTCCCCGTCTTCCCGGCGATGGTGTAGCCCGGGATCGCGGCACCGGTCCCGGTGCCGTCCTGGACGACCGCCTCGAGCATGTTCGTCACGACCGACGCCGTCTGCGCGGACACGACACGGTGCCCGCGCGCGACGGGCAGATCGTGACGCTTGCCGCTCGGGTCGACCGTCGCGGCGACGAGTCGCGGTGCGACGGACACGCCCCCGTTGGCGATCGTCAGGTACGCGTCGAGCATCTGCATCGACGTCACCGCGATCCCCTGGCCGATCGGCATGCTGCCCATGCTCGTCGCGTTGTAGTCGGCGAGCGGGAGCAGCAGGCCCGATGCCTGGCCCGGGAACCTGATCGCGGTCTTGGACCCGAAGCCGAACGCGCGGAGGTAGTGGTCGAAGCGCGTCGCGCCGAGCTTCTTCGCGATCATGATCGTCCCGATGTTCGACGACTGCCGCATGATGTCGTCGAGCGTCATCTGCTCCGTGCCGTGTGCCTCGTCGTCGGTGTACTTCGTCTTGCCGACGTACAGCGCGCCGGGAACCGTGAGCGTCGCGTCCGGCGCGACGGCGCCGTCCTCGAGCGCGCCGGCCATCGTGATCACCTTGTTCGTCGACCCCGGCTCGTAGACGTCCGTCAGCGCGCGGTTGCGCTCCTCGTCCGTCGCGACGTGCGCGGGTGTCGTCGCGGTCGGGCCGTCGACGGTCGCCATCGCGAGGATGTCACCGGTGTGCACGTCGGCGACGATCGCGGTCGCGCCCTTCGCGGTCGCGAGCGTCGCCTGCTTCATCAGCACCTGCTCGGTCTGGTACTGCAGCGACTGGTCGAGCGTGAGGACGAGGTCGTCGCCGCTGACGGCGGGACGAAAGCGCCGCTGCGAGCTCGGGATCTCGCGGCCGCGCGGGTCCTGCTCGATCACCACCTCGCCCGAGTGCCCGGCGAGGAGCGAGTCGTAGCCCGCCTCGAGACCGCCCAGACCCTGGTCGTCGATGCCGACGTAGCCGAGCACGGACGCGGCGACGGACCCGGCCGGGTAGAAGCGCTTCGACTCCGGGCTCGTCCCGATGCCGGGCAGGTCGAGCGCGGTCACGCGCTTGGCGACGTCCGGCGACACCTGGCGCGCGACGTACGCGAACGCGACGCCGGGCTGGGCGAGACGGCTGCGCAGGTCCTGCTGCTGCGACTGCGTCATGCCGAGGATCGGCCCGAGCGTGCGCGCGTACCCGTCGGGGTCGCTGATCACGCGCGGGTCGGCCCAGATCGTCTCCTGGGGGACGGAGATCGCGAGGTCGTTGCCGTTGCGATCGAAGATCGCGCCCCGCTCGGCTGCGAGCTTCAGGGTGTGCACGCGCTGGTCGAGACCGAGGCGCGCGTAGTGCTTCGCGTCGAGCGCCTGGAGGTCGACGAGCCGCCCGCCGATCACCAGGAAGACGACCGCGAACACGACGAGCAGTCCGACGAGCCGCCGCTTCGGCGACGCGCGGCGGACGTGACGGATGCGCTTCGGCGCGCGCCGGACGCGAACCGTCGCCGGCCGGGCCGCGTCGCGCGCGGCTACGCGCGGCGCAGCAGCGCGGCGAGGTCGGCCGGCGGGCCGGGCAGCAGCGGACGCGACGCCGGGTGGGTTCCCGCGCCGAGCCTTCGCCGGCGCGGCCGGGCGGCCCCTCGTTGCCGGTGGTCGTTGGTCATGGCCGTGTCTCAAGGTGGGGCTTCACCTTCTGGTAGTCCTCGGTCGAGCTGGACGGCGTTGACTGGGCGGCCGGGCCGGACGCGTCGGGCACGGTCACGAACGTCGACGGTCCACCGGGGACCATCCCGAGCTGTTGCGCGCGAGTCGCGATGCGACTCGGCGCGGAGAGCTGCGCGACCTCGAGACGGAGGCGCTCGTACTGCTGCTGCGCGCCGGTCGTCTCCCGGTTGAGGCGGTCCAGCTGGAGCTGCCCCTGGGCCACCATCACGTGCAGCACGACGACGACGAACACGGACACGACCGAGACGAGGCCGAACAGCACGATCCCGCGACGCACCTGGCGCTCGCGCTTGGCGGCCCGCTCGTCGACGACGCGCAGGTGGCGCGCCGGCTCCGGCCGCTCCCGCGGCGCCGGGCGGGTGCGAGCGCGCGCGGCCGCGGGCTCGGGTCCGACGGGAGGCGTCACGTCGACTCGCGGTCCGCGTCGGTGCCGCCCGTCTCGACCTTCTCCAGCGCGCGCAGCCGCGCGCTCGCGGCACGCGGGTTCGCCGCGATCTCGGCGTCGCTCGGTCGCAGCGGCTTGCGCGTGACGAGCCGGAACCCGGGCTTCGCGACGGGGCCGGGCGCCGGACCGCCGCGGCTCGGGCGGCTTCCCGACGCCGGGACGCGGCCGCTGAGCCGGCCGAAGTGCTCCTTCACCATCCGGTCCTCGAGCGAGTGGTAGGCGAGGACGAGGACGCGGCCCCGCGGGCCGAGGAGATGGACGGACTCGTCGAGACCGTCGGCGAGGTTCGGCAGCTCGCGGTTGACCTCCATGCGGATCGCCTGGAAGGTCCGCCGGGCGGGGTGGCCGCCGCGGCGACGGGCCGCCGCGGGGATCCCGTCCTTGATCGCGTCGACGAGGTCGCCGGTCGTGAGGAGCGGCCTGCTCGCGACGATTCGCCGGGCGATTCGCCGCGCGAAGCGCTCCTCGCCGTTGCGCGCGATGACGTCGGCGAGGGTCTCCTCGTCGTACTCGTTGACGACGTGGGCCGCGGTCAGCTCCTGGGCCGCGTCCATCCGCATGTCGAGCGGCGCATCGGCCCAATACGAGAAGCCGCGCTCGGCGCGGTCGAGCTGTGGGCTGCTCACGCCCAGGTCGAACATGATCCCCACGACCGTCCCCTCGTTGATTCCGTGTGCTGCTGCGATCTCGCCGAGATCAGCGAAGCTCCCCTGCACGATCCGAGCCCGGGCCCCGAACGGCTCGAGCGCCGCGCGCGCGGCCGCCACCGCGGTCGCGTCACGGTCGATCCCGAGCAGCTCGACGTCGGGCCGGGCATCGAGCACGAGCCGGGCGTGTCCCCCTCCGCCGGCCGTCGCGTCGACGACCACGCCGCCGGGAACTGGTGCGAGCAGCTCGACGACCTCCCGGCCCATCACCGGGACGTGCACGAATGCCACGCCCGCTCCTCCCTCGTGCTCGGCCCGGGGCACGTTCCTGCGCCGGGACCGAACCCCGACCCACCACGAGCCCCCCGGCCGAACGAGTGCCGTCCGGTTGTCTCCCCGAAGCGACTCGGTCAAAAGCGGGCGGAGTAGGGGCCTTCAACCGCGCCGGCCGGGGGGCTCGTGGTGGGTCCGGTCCGGATCGCACCTGTCAAGGTCTCGCTGTCTCGCCGTGTTGCGGTGTTGCGGTGTCGCCGTGTTGCGGTGTCGCCGTGTTGCGTGCTCCGCGGTTGCTGCTCGTCAGAAGAAGTCGGCCAGGCCCTCGGCGTCCGCGAGATCGCGCTGGCCGGCGACGTCCTGGTCGCGCCAGCGCTGCGCGTCCCACAGCTCGACGCGCACGTCGACGCCGACGATCATCACGTCCCGCTCGAGGCCCGCGAACTCGCGCAGGTTCTGCGGGATGGCCACCCGCCCCTGCTTGTCGGGCTGGACGGGCTTGGCGCTCGCGAAGAACGTGCGGGCGGCGCGCCGCTCGCGGTCACCCCGTCTCGACTTCTCGCGCACGCTCTCCGCCATCGCCTCGAACTCCTCGCGTGGGAAGACGCTGAGGCACCCGTCGAGACCCCGGGTGATGACGGCGCCCTCGGCGAGCTCGTCCCGGAACTCCACGGGCAGGATCACCCGCCCCTTCGCGTCCAGGGAGTGCTGGAACTCCCCGAGGAACATCCCGGACCCCTCGCTGCTGGCTGCCGGCTCCACCCGACGCCGGCGTGTGCCGGGACCGGGGCGCCTGCGCTCCCCGACCCGGGCTGACATCTCCCCTTCACACCACTGCGCGCCACCCTACGCCACCTCGCGCCACTCGTCAACCACAACAGCCACACCACGCACCACTTCTTGCGCGCGTCAGGGCGCGCGCGGGCGCGGCGGCGCCCGCGGCGCGGAATCAGCGGCGCGCGGTGCGGGCTACGCGGGGACGGCGTCGCCGTCGGGGAGGTACGGCTCCCAGCTCGGGTCGATCGACCCGGCCGTGGCGACGAGCCACAGCGTGGCGTGCGGCGCGACCGGCGGCCGCCGCAGGGCAAGCGTCGTCTCCGAGAGGAGCCGGTCCTCCTTGCGGGCGTTGCACGCCCGGCACGACGCCACGACGTTCTCCCACGTGTGGGGCCCGCCGCGTGAGCGAGGCACGACGTGGTCGATGTTCTCGGCGGGCCGGTTGCAGTACTGGCACCGGTGCCCGTCGCGCGCGAAGACGGCCCGGCGGGAGAGCGGCACGCGTGAGCGGAACGGCACGCGCACGTAGTGGACGAGCCGGATCACCGACGGGATCGGCAGGCAGGCCCGTTCCGAGTGCAGCTCACCCGAGCGGCGCGAGACGATCTCCGCCTTGTCCTTGAGGACGAGGACGACCGCGCGCCGGACGGACACGACGCACAACGGCTCGAAGCTGGCGTTGAGCAGGAGCGCTCTCCCCAAGGCTTCGAGACCTCCCTCGGTCGTGCCGTCGGGGCGGCAGTCTACCGGCGCCCGTCGCGGACCCGCGAGAGCCTCGCCACGTCGCGACACCACTCGAGGTACGCGACGACGTCGCGCGGCGCGAAGCCATCCCCGGCGGCCGCCGCGCCGTACTGCGTCTCGAGACGGAACCGGACGTACTCGGGGTCGGGCAGCGGGAGGAACGGCGGATGAGCCCACCATCGCGGACGCGCGAGGCGCGCCGCCTGGGTGACCGCGACCGGCCACAGGTCGGGCCGCCGCGCGACCGCGCGCGCGGCACTCGGCAAGACGGCTCGCGCGTTCACGCCGCGCACGGTACCGGAGCACCGCCGGCACGCCTTCTCGCATCTCGCAGCTCACGCCTACACTCGCAAGCCCGCACCGGCGCACCGCCCCGACTGCGTCGGGTGCGTCGGAGCGCCCCGGAAGCGAGGATGTGACGCCGTGGCCCAGCCTCTCCCCGACCGTGGCGCCGCCGGCTTCGAGCCGCTGTTCCACACGTTGCTCGACAACGTCGAGCGCGTGATCCAGGGCAAGACCGACGAGATCCGCGTCGCGCTCACGTGCCTGTTCGCGGAGGGGCACCTGCTCATCGAGGACGTGCCCGGCGTCGGCAAGACGTCGCTGGCCAAGGCCCTCGCCCGCTCGATCGGCGGGACGTGGCACCGGATCCAGTTCACGCCCGATCTGCTCCCGTCGGACGTCGTCGGGGTGTCCGTGTGGAACCGGGCGACGAGCGAGTTCGAGTTCCGTCCCGGCGGCGTGTTCGCGCACGTCGTCCTCGCCGACGAGATCAACCGCGCGTCGCCGAAGACGCAGTCCGCGCTGCTCGAGGCGATGGAGGAGCGCCAGGCGACGGTCGACGGGCAGACGTACGCGCTCCCGCGCCCGTTCATCGTCATCGCGACCCAGAACCCGATCGAGCTCGAGGGCACCTATCCCCTGCCCGAGGCCCAGCTCGACCGGTTCCTGATGCGGATCCGTCTCGGCTACCCGGCGCGCGACGCCGAGATCGCGATCCTCGAGACGCACGCGGGTCACGCCACGGTGGAGGAGCTCGACGCGGTCGTCACTGCCAGCGAGGTCGCGAGCGCGGCCGAGTCCGTCACCGCGGTGCACGTCGCGCCCGCGTTGCGCAGCTACGTGGTCGACCTCGTCGACGCGACGCGCCGTCATCGCGACCTGGTGCTCGGGGTCAGCCCCCGCGGCGCGCTCGCGCTCCAGCGCGCGGCACGGGCGTGGGCCGCGAGCCTCGGCCGCGACTACGTCGTGCCCGACGATCTCAAGCTGCTCGCACCCGCCGTCCTCGAGCACCGCCTGCTCCTGTCGCCGGAGGCACAGCTCCGGGGCACGTCGCCACACGACGTGCTCACGAGCGTCCTCGCGTCCGTTCCCGTGCCGGGCGCGACCGGCACGCGCGCGTAGGCGTGCTGACCCGTCGGGGCTGGACGCTCCTGGGTGCGTCGCTCGGTCTGCTCGTCGCGGGCCGGCTGTTCGGGACGGTCGAGCTCGCGATCCTCGCGATCGCAGGCTTCGCGCTCCTCGGCCTCGGCGCGTGGTGGGCGAAGCGGCAGCGCGTCAGCGTGCGCGCGTCACGCACGGTCCGTCCCGCGCGCCTGCACGTCGGCGACCAGGGCCGTGTGGATCTGGCCCTCACGAACGCGGGTACGCGACCGACCCCGGTGCTCGGTGTCACGGACACGTTCGAGGACGGGCGGCGCGCGGCGCGCTTCCTCGTCGCGCCGGTCGGCGTCGGCCAGGTCGCGCGCGGCGCGTACCGCGTGCCGACGACCCGTCGCGGTCGCTTCACCCTCGGCCCGCTGCACGTGGCGGTGGGCGACCCCTTCGGCGTCGTGCGGCGCGCGCTGCCGCCGGGCCCGGTCGACGAAGTCGTCGTCGCGCCGCGCGTCCACCGGGTGGTCGCGCTCGGGGACGCAGCCGGGCCGCCGCTGGGGACGTCGTCGCAGGGCGCCTCCCGCCTCCTCCCGTCCGACGCGGGCGAGGAGTTCCTCACGCTGCGCGAGTACGAGGTCGGTGACGACCTGCGACGGGTGCACTGGCGTTCGACCGCGCACACCGACGACCTCATGGTGCGCCAGGAGGAGATGCAGCGCCGCCCGGAGGTGACGCTCCTGCTCGACACGCGCGACCACGTGCACGACGACGCGTCGTTCGAGACCGCCGTCGAGGCGATCGCGTCGATCGCGGCGGCGATGACGCGCGTCGGGAGGCGCGTCGACGTGCTGACGAGCGCGGGCCTGCGCGTCGCCTCCGTGTCGGCCGGCAACCTCGTGCTCCTCATGGACCAGCTCGCGGTGATCGAGCCGAGCGAGATCGACCAGCTCGCCAAGGTCACCGACGGCTTCCGGACCCGGCGCCCGAGCGGCGCGCTCGTCGCCGTCTCCGGCGTGACCGATGACCGCGTGTCGGAGGCGATCGCGCGCGCGTGGTCGCGGTTCGGCACGACCGTGGTCGTCGCGACGCGCGACACGCCGAACGTCCGCATGACCGCGACGCGGGGGCGACCCTCGATCGTCGTCGTCGACGCGTCCGCACGACCGTTCCCCGACGCCTGGAACGAGACGATCACCCGATGGCATCTCGCCGCGAAGCCTCGACTGTCGCTCTCGCCGTCCTGAGCTGCGCGGCCGCGCTCAGCCTGGGGCGGGTCTTCGCCGACGGGTCGTTCGCGCCCGCGGTCCTCGGCGCGGCACTGCTCCCTCACGCGGTCGGCCTCGTCGCTCGCCGGCGGCGGTGGTCACCCGCCGCGACGGTCGTGGTCGCGGTGGCCGTGTTCGTGCTGTACGTGTCGTGGTTCCTCGTCCCCGCGAGCACGACGTTCGGGATCCCGGGCATCGGGACGGTGCAGGAGGTCGCGCACCGCCTGTCCGACGGCTGGCACGTGTACCGCACCGGTCGCGCGCCGGTGCCGGTGACCGGCGGGCCGGTCATGCTGTCCGTCGTCGCCGCGTGGTCCGCCGCGCTCGCGGCGGACTGGCTCGCCTTCCGCCGCCAGGCGACCGTCGGCGCGCTCGTCCCCGGTCTGGTCGTCTTCGTGCTCGCGGCCACGCTCGGCACGAACACCTTGCGCACCCGCGTCACGATCGGGTTCGGCGCGGCGGCCGTCGTGTTCCTGCTGCTGCAGCACCAGACCCTGCTCGAGCGGCGGCGCGCGTGGTTCACGGGGCGCGGCCTCGGGCCGCGTGCGAGCATCCTGACCGTCGGCTCGATCGTCGGTGTGAGCGCGCTCGCGGCCGGGCTCGTCATCGGGCCCGCGCTGCCGGGTGCCGACGCGCGTGCCTGGTTCGACTACAAGCAGTTCGGCGCGAGCGGCGGCCCGGGACCGGGCCGGTACGACACGATCAGCCCGCTCGTCGACATCAAGGACCGGCTCGCCGGCCCGAACTCGGACACCGAGGTGTTCACGGTGCAGAGCGCGCGGCCGGCGTACTGGCGCGTCGCGGGCCTCGACGAGTTCGACGGCGCGGTGTGGGGCATCAACGCCAAGGTCGAGGACGTGCGCGGCGTGCTGCCCGCCCACGACCGCAGTCCGGGTGCGTTCACCCAGACGTTCGACATCGAGGCGCTGGACCAGCAGTTCCTGCCGGCCGCGTTCCAACCGAAGGCGATCGACCTCGACGCGGCGAGGATCGTGCCCGAGTCGGGGACGATCATCTCGGACGGCTCGTCGATCCTCGGCAAGCACTACACGGTGGTGTCGGCCGCGCCGCCCAGCCCGGCCGAGCTGCGCACCGACCCCGCCGCGCAGCTCCCGCCGCCGCGCGCGATCGAGGCGCGCTACGGCGGGCTGCCCGCCGACTTCCCGCGGTCGGTCAGCGCGACCGCGCAGCGCATCGTCGCGAGGGCCAACGCGGGCACACCCCTCGACAAGGCGCTCGCGCTCCAGGCGTACTTCCTCGACAACTTCACGTACAGCCTGTCGGTGCCGCCCGGACACAGCGACAACGCGATGGTCTCGTTCCTGCAGCAGAAGAAGGGCTTCTGCGAGCAGTTCGCCGGCACGTACGCGGCCATGGCGCGCGTCGTCGGCCTGCCGTCCCGGGTCGCGGTCGGGTTCACGCAGGGCACGCTCGGCAAGGACGGCAAGTACCACGTGACGGGACGCGACGCGCACGCGTGGCCCGAGGTCTACCTCGCCGGCGTGTGGGTGCCGTTCGAGCCGACGCCGACGTCGTCGCTGCCGGGCGCGACGCAACCGGGCGGCCAGCAGCCGACCGACACGCCGACGACCACGCCACCGGCACCGACCACGCCGGGTGCGACGACGGCGCCGCCGTCCACGCCCGCGGGTCGCCTGCAGACCCCGACCGGCGGCGACCAGATCCGTGCAGCGGGCTCGCACACCAACGGCGCGAGCCGCGGCATCGCGCATTTCGTCTGGCTCGCGATCCTCGCCGTCCTCGCCGCGCTGGGCGTGGCCGTGCTGTCCTTCCCGCTGCTGGTCGTGGCCCGGAAGGCCCGGGTCCGCCGCTCCCGCCGGCACGCACCGGAGACCCGCGCGGCCGTGGCCGGCGCCTGGGACGAGGTGCTCGACCGGCTCGACGAGGCCGGCCTCGGCTCGCAGCCGTCGCTCACGGCGCTCGAGGTCGCCCACCTCGCGCCGCGCCGCGGCGTCGCGTCACGCGCGACCGTGCCGCTCCACGAGCTCGCGTCGACCTACACCCGCGTGACGTTCTCGCCCGCGATCCCGGCCGGCGAGGACGCGCACCGCGCGTGGGACGCGGTCACGACGATCGAGGCCGCGCTCCGCGACGACGCGGGATGGGTCGTGCGTGTCCGACGGCGCGTCGACCCGCGACCGCTGCGTCGCGTGCGGGCCTGACGTCAGGAATCGTCGCGGTGGAAGCGGTCGCGGAACTTGCGGCCCGTGTTGCCGAACATCCCGCGCAACGCGCCGGTGCGCAGCGAGCTCGTCAGGCTCTCGAACCCGGCCTTGCCGAGCTTGCGCACGTTCCGCTCGATGACGAGCAGGCAGCCGAGCATGACGAGGAAGCCGACGACACCGAGCACGAGCAGCTTCGTGAACGTGAACAGCAGGAGCGCGAGGCCGGCCAGGAACCCGACCGTCGCCCACTTGATCGCCCGCGCGGCGTGCCGGTAGAGCGTCGTCTGCGAGACCTGCTGCACCAAGGCGGGATCGGTGGCGCTGAGGTTCGCCTCGATCTCGCGCAGGATGCGCTGCTCTTCCTCGGAAAGCGGCATCACGACCTTCCAGGAACCGCCGCCTCGCTGCCTCTACCTGGCTGTTCGCACGAACTGTTCAACCTGGCCTGTTCGACCTGGGCGGAACCCTGTCCCGAGAGTACCTACCCGGGCGCCTCCGCATTCTCGCGCAGGGCACGGAGGCACTCAACGCGCAGGGGTGGCCTCGGTGGCGACCGGCACACCGCCTGCAGCCGCGGAACGGTACGCGGCGTCGACGATGCGGTGCGCGGCGAGCGCGTCGTCGACGTCTGGATGGCCGCGTGCGTCGACGCCTGCGCGCCCGAGTGCCGCGAGGAACGCGAGCGACGGCTCGACGTATTGCGCGAGTGGGACCGCGAGCTCGTCGGGCATGCCAAGGCGCTCCGTCCACGGTGGCGGATCGGCGGTGACGGTCTCGTCGCGGTCACTCGTCTGGACGTGCAACGGACCGAGATGGTCGTCCTCGGTCCACAGCAGCGCGTCCTCGCAGAACACCTCGACACGGCGGGTCGACGGCCGGCTCGTCACCTGGTGCCACACGCTGACGAGCGCCGCGGTCGCTCCGTCCGCGTACGTGAGTGACACGTTGGCGACGTCCTCGATGCCCGCATGCCCGAAGTGGCACGCCGTGCGCGCGCTGACGTCACGCGCGTCGCCGAGGATGCGTCGCAGGACGTCGACGTCGTGGATGGAGTGCTCGACGAGCGTGCCACCGCCCGCGCGCGCGACGTCGGCGCGCCACGTCGAGCCGTACATCCCCTGGATCGGGAAGTACTGGTCGTCCCGGAACACGGCCGCGAGCGGCGCGCCGTAGCGACCCGACCGGACGGCCTCCGCCATCGCACGGAAGACGGGTGCGTGCGCCAGCACGAGCCCGACCTGGTGGGGCACTGCGCGCAGCGCGCTCGCGACCGCCTCGCACTCGGCCAGCGTCGGAGCGAGCGGCTTCTCGCAGAACACGGGCGTGCCGTGCGACGCCGCGGCCTCGACGACCTCCCGATGCCCGCCCGTCCACGTGCAGACCCAGACGGCGTCGACGGCGTCGAGCAGCGCGTCGACGGTCGGCAGCGCCATCGCACCGTCGTGGTGGCGGGCCGTCGCCTCGGCCCGGGCAGCGTCGACGTCGTGGGTCGCCACGACCGCGGCGTCCGCGAGCCCGGTACGCGCGATCTGCGCGAGCGCGACCGAGTGCACGTTGCCGATGAACCCGCAGCCGACGATCCCGACCCGGATCACCGCGCGCGCACTACGGGACGCGGAGCACTTCGAGCTCGCCCGTCGCGCCGTTGCGGACGTCGTAGCGGTAGCCCCGGTGCTGGGCGGGCCCCCACGGCTGCAGCAGCCATTCCGCGAGCGGCTCGCGCACCCACGTCGTGCAGTCGGCGAGCAGCGCGCCGGCTTGCTCCACCGGGAAGAACGCGGCCTCGACGACGATGCCGTCCGGGTCGTCGACGCGCAACTCCCCCTCGAACGCGGTCGCGTGGTGGACCTCGCACCGCATGGACCAGCCGAGGTCCGCCGCGACCGCGCGCACCTCGTACAGCGGCCCCTCCCAGCCGAGGACGCGCAGACCGGTCTCCTCCGCGACCTCGCGCGTGAGCCCGTCGAGGATCGACTCGTCGGCCGCGTCGATGACACCCCCGGGCGTGCTCCAGTCGCAACGGCCGTTGCGCCGGCGGTTCCGGACGAGCAGCACCCCGTCCGGGCCTTCGAGCAGGCCGCCGGCGACGGTCCACTCGTGCACGGTCAGCTCCGCGCGCCCGCCGGCACGCCGTGCCGCTCGCGCCGGCGTGCGAGCCGGTCGCGCACGCCCCACCACGTCACGAGCGCGAACGCCTCGACGACGATGCGCCCCGACATCTTCGACGTCCCGACCGTGCGGTCCTTGAACTCGATCGGCACCTCGACGACGCGACCGCCGTCGCGCTCGACGAGGTACGCCATCTCGACCTGGAAGCCGTACCCGTCGGCGCGGACGTCGTCGAGCGGGATGCGCTGGAGCGCGCGGCGCGCGTACACGCGGAACCCGGCGGTGGCGTCGCGGGTGGAGATCCCGAGCAGCGCGCGGGCGTACAGGTTGCCGAGCTGGGAGATCGCCCGGCGCGGCCACGGCCAGTCCGGGATGCGGCCGCCGGGCACGTAGCGCGAGCCGATCGCGAGGTCCGCGCCGCGCTCGATCTCGGCGAGGAGCGCCGGCAGCGACTCCGGGTCGTGGGAGAGGTCGGCGTCCATCTCGACGAACGCGTCGTAGCCGCGCGCCAGCCCGATCCGGAACCCGGCCCGGTACGCCGAGCCGAGGCCGGACTTCGCGGGACGGCGGAGCACCGAGATGTTGCCGAGCGTGTCGCCGAGCTTCTCGGCCTTGTCGGCCGTGCCGTCGGGGCTGTGGTCGTCGACGACGAGGATGTCGGCGTCCGGGACCGCGGCGCGCAGCCGGGGCAGGACGTCGTCGACGTTCTCGGCCTCGTTGTACGTGGGCAGCACCACCAGGGTCCGCATGCGGGCCACGAGCCTACCGGCCGGCGCCGTACGCGCTCGGGCGCTCTCGCTACGCTCGCTCTCGTGGAGCAGCCCCGGCCCGCCGGCCCGTCACGCTCGTCGTTCTGGCTCGCGTACGTCGGCGTCCTGCTCGGCGGCGGGGTGGGCGCGCTGCTCGGGTACGGGCTCGTGAACACCGGCTGTCATGGCTCGTGCGCGACGCCGAAGGCCGCGGGCGCGCTCATCGGCGCCGCGGGCGCCGCGCTCGGCTGCGCGGTCGTCGCCGTGCTCGTGCTGCGCGCGATGGCCGAGTGGCGCCGCCCGCACGACTGGGACTGAGCGAGCAGCCAGGAGTGCAGACGCTCACCACCGAGCGGCTCGTCATGCGCCGATGGCGCGACGCGGACCGGGCGCCGTTCGCCGCGCTCAACGCGGACCCCGTCGTGATGGAGCACTTCCCCGCGCCGCTCACCCGCGAGGAGAGCGACGCGCTCGTCGATCGCATCGAGGACGGCTTCGAGACGTTCGGGTTCGGGCTGTGGGCGCTCGAGGTCGGTGCCACCGGGGAGTTCGTGGGGTTCACCGGCCTGTCGTTGCCGCGCTTCGACGCGTTCTTCACCCCGGCCGTCGAGGTGGGCTGGCGTCTCGCGCGCCCGGCGTGGGGCAAGGGCTACGCGTCCGAGGCCGCGCGGGCGGCCCTCCACGTCGGGTTCACCGACCACGGGCTCACCGAGATCGTGTCGTTCACGAGCGCCGGCAACGGGCGCTCACGCGCGGTGATGGAGCGCATCGGCATGGCGTTCGACCGGGAGTTCGACCATCCGGCGCTCCCCGAAGGCGACCGCCTGCGACGCCACGTGCTCTACCGGATCAGCCGCTCGGGCGATCCGGGTGGTGGCGCGCCCACGCCTCGAGCCACGCCTTGACCATCGGCGCGAACCGTTCGGGGTTGTAGACGTCCTCCTCCTCGCCAAACAGGCCGTCGCCCGCGTAGACGAGGCGCGTCCAGTTCGCCGACTCGTACGTCCCGCCGTCGCCGGGATCGACGAACCGGTTGGCGACCTGGCCGACGACCCAGCCCTGCTCGGCGTCGATCGTGTACCAGTCCCAGGGGAACGCCTGCATCTGCGTGAAGGGCCACACGGTCATCGTCTTGTCGATCCAGGCGAGGATCTCGTCCCGACCGCGGAACTCGCCGTACAGGTGCTCGACGTAGTGCGCGTCGGGCGTGAAGCACTCGACCCACGGGGACCAGTCGCCGGTGCGCGCGGCTGTCGCAGCCGCCTCGCGGTAGCGGTCGAAGGCGGCCTGGATCTCGTCACGTGTGAACGGCATGCCGGCAACGTAACGCGCTCAGCCGAACGTGAGCTTGCGGAACACCTCCGCGTAGCGGATGCCCGCGGCCCGGCCCGCCTCCTCCGCGCGGTCGCGCAGGAACTGGCGGAACTCCTCGCCCGTCTCGACGAGCTGGCTCGTGTGGCAGAACAGCGCATCGATCTTGCGCTCGAGCACGTCGCCGATGTCGACCCAGCAGTTCGGCTCGAGCGTGCCGGACAGGTACACGGTGCGGACGTCGTGGGGTGCGAGGCCGTCGCGCAGGTGCTCGGGGAAGTAGTGCGGGTTGCCGGCGGCGGGTGCGACGGCGTCGAGCGTCGCCCAGCCGGTGACCCGGTGGTCGCGATGGT
Source organism: Acidimicrobiia bacterium (assembly GCA_035651955.1). Taxonomy (NCBI): domain Bacteria; kingdom Bacillati; phylum Actinomycetota; class Acidimicrobiia; species Acidimicrobiia bacterium. The sequence goes on along the minus strand of DASRES010000086.1, from coordinate 40,821 downwards.
TGAAGTACCCGTCGCCGAAGAACACCGCGGTCGGGTCGGGGCACAGGACGGCGTCGGGTCGCAGCATCCGCACGTGTCGGACGATCGCGCCACGCAGCGCCGCGTCGTCGACGAGGTCGCCGTCGTCGTACCCCAGGTGGTACTGCCCCGCGAAGCCGAGCACCTTCGCGGCCGCCGCGGTCTCCTGCTCGCGGCGGCGCGCGAGGTCGTCGGGGTCGACGGACGGGTCGGACGTCCCCTTGTCGCCGCGCGTCGTCACGAGCACGAACACCTCGGTGCCCGCCGCGGCCCACGACGCGAGCGTGCCGCCCGCGGAGATCTCGGGATCGTCCGGATGCGCGTACACCGCGAGCGCGCGTGCAGGAGCCTCGTTCGCGGGCATCGTCGGTACGGTACCTGTGATGCCGGTGCGCCGCGCCCGACAGGTCGGCTGTCACGTCTTCGTCGCCGGGGGGCTCGCACGCGCGTTGCGGCGCGCGGAGGAGCGCGGCTGCGACGCCGTGCAGATCTTCCCGTCGAACCCCCGCGGCTGGGCGGTGCCGGCGTGCGACCCCGCAGAGGAGGCAGCGTGGCGCGACGCGATCGCGCGCCGCCGGATGGTGTCGTTCGTGCACGCGCCCTACCTCGTGAACCTCGCGTCGCGCGATCCCGCGGTCCACGAACGGTCGACGGCGAACCTCGAGTTCGCGCTCAGCCGTGCGGCGCGCCTGGGGGCGGAGGGCGTCGTCGTCCACGTGGGCAGCGCCGGTGACGACGACCGTGCCGTCGCGCTCCGCCGCGCCGCGCACACGATCCTGCGCCTGCTCGACCGCGTCGACGGCACGGACGTCCTCGTCGAGATGACGGCCGCGAGCGGGAACCTCCTCGCCGGGACCGTCGAGCAGGTCGCCGAGCTCGTCGCCGCGTGCGAGCACCATCCGCGCGTGCGGGTCTGCGTCGACACCTGCCATCTCTTCGCGGCCGGTGTCGATCTCACGCGACCGGCCGGGAGGACGGCGCTGCGCGCCGAGCTGCGCGAGCTCGGTCCCGAACGCGTCGCCGTCGTCCACGTCAACGACTCGCGTGACGCCCTGGGCTCGCGTCGCGATCGTCACGCCCGCATCGGTACGGGGACGATCGGGACCGATGCGCTCGGCATCGTCGTCCGCATGCCGGAGCTCCGGCACACGCCGTTGCTCCTCGAGACACCGGGCGACGCGCGGGAGCAGCGAAACGACGTCGCGCGTCTTCGCGCGCTCGCCGGGCCCGCCGCGCGCCGCTGACGCGCGTCACCAGTCCAGGCCGAGCACCTCGCGCATCGTCGCCTCGAACGTCGCGTCGTCCATCGACGCGCGTGTCGCGACGACCATCTCGGCGTCGACGCCGACGGGGCGGCGCAACGGCGTCGTGTCATCCTCGATCGCGTCCGCGATCGCGACGGCCACGACCTCGGGCCCGGGCGGCTCGCTGCCTGCCTCCGCGCCCGTCGGGAGCTTCGCCTGCGCCTCGTGCCACAACCGGTCCAGCTCGTCGTACGGCGGGCCGTCCAACGCGAACCGCTGCTCGGTCTCACCGAAGCGGGTCGCGAACCGACCCGGCTCGACCACGACGACCCGGATCCCGAAGTGCCCGACCTCGTAGTGCAGCGCCTCGGAGACGGCCTCGAGCGCGTACTTCGACCCCGAGTACCCGCCGTTCAGCGGCGAGGAGACGCGCCCCGCGAGCGACGACACGTTGACGATCACCCCGCTCCCACGTGCACGCATCGCGGGCAGCACCGCTTGGATCATCCGCCACGCGCCGAACACGTTCGTCTCGAACATGCGCCGGACGTCGTCGAGCGGGAGCCGTTCGACCGGACCGACCACTCCGTAGCCCGCGTTGTTCACCAGGACGTCGACGTCACCCGCGCCGGCGACGGCCGCGCGCACCGATGCGTCGTCGACGACGTCGAGCGCGAGCCGCATGGCAACGTCGAGGTCCTCGATCGTCTCGGGCCGCCGTGCCGTCGCCACGACCTCGTGCCCCCGCTTGGCAAGCTCGACCGCGGTCGCGCGCCCGATGCCGCTCGAGCAGCCGGTGATGAGGATCCGCGCCATCAAGTCTCCTTCGCGACGGCGTCGAGCGCGTCGACCACTCGTCGGACGTCGCCGTCGTCGACGTCCGCGTGGGTCATGAACCGTACGGTCCGCGCGTCGATCGTGCCGGCGAGGATCCCCCGGGCCCGGAGACCGTCGAGCAGCGCCGCGGGAAGACGACCCGCGTCGCAGCACACGACGTTCGTCCGCACCGCGTCCGGGTCGACGGAGCCGGGCCACCGGTCGGCAAGCGCGTCCGCGATCCGGCGGGCGCGGCGGTGGTCCTCGGCGAGGCGCTCGACCATCGCCGTCAGCGCGACGATCCCCGCGGCCGCGATCACGCCTGCCTGCCGCATCGCGCCGCCGAGCCGCTTGCGCTCGGCGACCGCCTCGGTGACGGCCGCGGTCGACCCGCACAGCAGTGACCCGACGGGCGCACCGAGGCCCTTCGACAAGCAGAACATCACCGTGTCGGCCCGCTCGACGAGGGAGGCGACGGGCTCGCCGAGCGCGACGGACGCGTTGAACACGCGCGCGCCGTCGCAGTGCAGCGCGATCCCAGCGGCGCGCGCGAGCGTCGCGATCGCGTCGACTTCGACACGCGACCACGGCCGTCCGCATGCAGGCATGTGCGTGTTCTCGATCGCGACCACCGAGACGGGTGGGAGATGGTGCGCGCGGTCGTCGAACGCGGCCTGCACGTCGCGCGCGTGCAACAGCCCGTCGCCGTCGGGCAACGGCCGCAGCTGCACACCGGCGTTCCCCGCCGCCGCGGCGAGCTCGTACCGGTACACGTGCGCGCGCTCGCCGCACAGCACCTCGGTGCCCGGGCGCCCGAGCACGCGCAGTGCGAGCTGGTTCGCCATCGTCCCCGAGGGCACGTACAGCGCCGCGTCCTTCCCGGTGAGCGTCGCGGCGAGCTCCTGCAGCCGGTTGACGGTGGGGTCCTCGCCGTAGCCGTCGTCGCCGACCTCGGCGCGCGCCATCGCGCGGCGCATCTCCTCGGTCGGCGTCGTGACCGTGTCCGAGCGGAGATCGACGAGACCGGACGGCGACGGCATCGCGAGCGCGCCGTCAGCGCGCGCCGACGGGACGGATGAGCCCTTCCTGGATCACCGTGATCGCGAGCACGCCGTCGGCACGGAAGATCGTCCCCTGCGCGAGCCCGCGCGCGCCCGACGCCGTCGGGCTCGTCTGGTGGTACAGGAGCCAGTCGTCGGCCCGGAACGGGCGGTGGAACCACATCGCGTGGTCGAGGCTCGCGATCATGAACTGGTCCTGCTGCAACGACCGTCCGTGCGGGAGCATCGCGGTGTCGAGCAGCGTCAGGTCGGACGCGTACGCGACGACGCACGCGTGGAGCAGCGGATCGTCGGGCAGCACGCCGTTCGCCTTGATCCACACGTCCTGCTCGGGCGCGCGCGGGCTCGGCACCAGCCACGGCGGGTCGTGCACGGGACGCGAGTCGATCGGGCGCTCGCGCACGAGCCACTGCGCGAAGTCGGGACCGAAGCGGTCGACGTGCGGCTCGATCCGCTCCTGGAACGTCGGCAGCGTCTCCGGGTCGGGGACGTCCGGCATCGGGTCCTGGTGCTCGGGACCCGTCTCCTCGACCTGGAACGACGCCGACAGGTTGAAGATCGCGCGGCCGTGCTGGATCGCGACGACACGCCGCGTCGTGAAGCTGCGTCCGTCGCGGATGCGGTCGACCTCGTAGACGATCGGGACGGTCGGGTCACCGGGGCGCAAGAAGTAGGAGTGCAGCGAGTGCACCGGCCGGTCGGGCTCGACCGTGCGGCCCGCGGCGACGAGCGCCTGCGCTGCCACCTGGCCACCGAAGACGCGTTGCCGGTCTTCGTCCGGGCTCAGGCCCCGGAAGAGGTTGACCTCGAGCGGCTCGAGCTCGAGCAGCGAGATCAGGTCGTCGAGCGCGGTTCCCATGCGCAGGCGATCGTACGCGGCGCAACCGTCCCCGCTAGCCGAAGAAGACGCTCGCGACCCCGAAGATCTTCGGGTCGACGGTCTTCAGCTCGCGCACCGCGTCGGCGAGCGGCACGCGCGTGATCGACGTGCCCTGCAACGCGACCATCTTCCCGAAGTCACGCTCGTGCGCGGCGTCGATCGCCTCGATCCCGAGCCTCGTCGCCAGCACGCGGTCGAACGCGGTCGGCGTGCCGCCGCGGAGCACGTGGCCGAGGATCGTCACGCGCGTCTCGAAGCCCGTGCGCGACTCGATCTCCTGCTGCACCCAGTTCGAGATCCCGCCCAGTCGCACGTGGCCGAACGCGTCGACGTCGCTCGACTGCGTGGCCATCTGCCCCTCCTTCGGGACCGCGCCCTCGGCGACGACGACGATCGAGAACCGCGCACCATGCTTGTGTCGCCGCCGGATGTGCTCGCACACCTGCGCGATGTCGAAGGGCTCCTCGGGCACGAGGATGACGTCCGCGCCGCCCGCCAGCCCCGCGTACGTCGCGATCCACCCCGCGTGGCGGCCCATGACCTCGACGACCATCACCCGGTCGTGACTCTCGGCCGTCGTGTGGAGACGGTCGATCGCGTCCGTCGCGATCTGCACCGCGGTGTCGAACCCGAACGTGAAGTCCGTCGCGCCGAGGTCGTTGTCGATCGTCTTCGGCACGCCGATCACGTTCGCTCCGGCGTCGGTGAGCTGCGACGCGACGCCGAGCGTGTCCTCGCCGCCGATCGCGACGAGCCCGTCGATCCGCTCGCCGCGCAACGTGTCGAGCACCTTCTCGAAACCGTTGTCGACCTTCGACGGGTTGGTGCGCGACGTGCCGAGGATCGTGCCGCCGCGCGGCAGCAGCCCGCGCGTCGCATTGCGGTCGAGGTCGATCGTCTCGTCCTCGATCACGCCCCGCCAGCCCGACCGGAAGCCGACGATCGTGTGGCCGTAGATGCCCTCGCCCTTGCGCACGATCGCGCGGATGACGGCGTTGAGCCCCGGGCAATCGCCACCGCCCGTCAGGACACCGATTCGCATGGTCACCTCCGGTCCTCGCCTCCGCGACCCGTCATGTTGCCCGTCGCGGACGGCACGCCCGCGCGCTGTCACTCTGCGCGCGCTCGCCCCCGCTACCCTTCGGGCGTGCGCCGAGGCCGGATCCGTGCCGCCGTCGAGTCCGCGCTCGTCCCGCTGCTCGAGCCCGGCGAGGAGCCCCGTGCCAGTGCCGCGGTGTGGATGGCCGACCGCCGCGCCCGCGTCCCGCTGCTGGTGACGAGCCGCGCCGTCTACCTGCTCGCGCTGACCGACCGGCGGCTGCTCGTCTTCGACACGCCGCGGCGGGGCCGGCCGCTCCTCGAGGCGGACCTCCTGCTCGCGAAGCCGCTCGGCGCGTTCACGCTCCGCTCGGTCGCGGCCTGGCACCCGCTGCTGCAGTTGCGGGTCGGACTCGGCCGCAGCCGCGAGCTCGTACTCGAGTTCCGGCCGCGCGACCGGGCCGTCGGCCACGCGGTCGCCGACGCGCTCCCCCGCGCGCCGCGAGAGGACGCACGCGCCGCGGCGGACGTCTCGACCGCGTGACCGTCGTCGTCGCGATCGACGCCGGCACGACCGGCGTGCGGTCGCTCGCGATCGACGAGCACGGCGCGATCCGCACGTCGTCGTACCGCGAGTTCCCGCAGTACTTCCCGCGGCCGGGATGGGTCGAGCACGACCCCGACGAGATCTGGGACGCGACGCGCGCGACGCTGCGCGACGTCGTCGAGACGGTGCACGGGACGGGCGAGGTCGTGGCCGCGATCGGCGTGACGAACCAGCGTGAGACCGCGGTGGTGTGGGACCGCGCCACCGGCCGGCCGCGGCACCGCGCGATCGTCTGGCAGGACCGCCGGACGACGGCCGACTGCGAGGCGCTTCGCGCCGCCGGGCACCTGCCGTTCGTGCGCGAGCACACCGGCCTCGTGCTCGACTCGTACTTCTCGGCGACGAAGCTCGCGTGGCTGCTCCGGGAGGGCGGCGTGGAGGCCGACGCCGACCTCGCCTTCGGCACGGTCGACAGCTGGATCCTCTTCGAGCTCACCGGCGGCGCGTCCGGAGGCGTGCACGTGACGGATCCGTCGAACGCGTCGCGCACGCTCCTGTACGACATCGACGCGCTCGCGTGGTCGGCCGAGCTCGCGGAACTGTTCCGCGTCCCGCTCGCCTGCCTTCCCGAGGTGCGACCGAGCAGCGGGCGCTTCGGCGTCACCGACGGCGACGAGCTCGACGGCCTGCGCGTGCCGGTGAGCGGGATCGCGGGCGACCAGCAGGCCGCGCTGTTCGGGCAGGCGTGCTTCGCGCCCGGGATGGCGAAGAACACCTACGGCACCGGCTCGTTCGTCGTCGTGAACCTCGGGCCGTCGCATCCGCCACCCGCCGAGGGCCTGCTCACGTCGGTCGGCTGGACCGTCGACGGCGCGACGACATACGTCCTCGAGGGCTCGATCTTCGTGACCGGCGCGGCGATCCAGTGGTTGCGCGACGGCCTCGGCGTGATCGGCGACGCGTCCGAGACGGGACCGCTCGCCGCGAGCGTTCCCGACACCGGCGGCGTGGTGTTCGTTCCCGCGTTCACGGGTCTCGGCTCGCCGTACTGGGATCCCGAGGCGCGCGGCGTGATCATCGGGCTGACGCGCGGCAGCTCGCGCGCGCACCTTGCACGCGCGGTCGTCGAGGCGATGGCGTTCCAGACGCTCGACGTCGTGCAGTCGATGCAGCGCGCGAGCGGCATCGAGCTCGCCGAGCTGCGCGTGGACGGCGGCGCGAGCGTGATGGACGTGCTGTGCGCGTTCCAGGCCGACCTCCTCGGCGTCCCGGTCTGCCGGAGCGCGGTGACCGAGACGACGGCGCTCGGCGCCGCGTACCTCGCCGGCCTCGCCGAAGGCGTGTGGGCGAGCGCCGACGACGCCGCGGCCGCGTGGGCCAGCGACCGGACGTTCGAGCCGTCGATGGACCGTGACGAGGTCCGCGCCCGTCAGGAGATGTGGCACCGCGCCGTCGAGCGGTCGCGGGGCTGGGCGTCGGGCCCGGCCTGACGCCCACGCCCTCAGGCTTGTCCCGAACCCGCCGATGGGATCGGGATGTCACGGTTCGCGGTCGTGGTCGCGGTCGTCGCGGCGTTCCTCGCCGCGCCCTCGGTCGCGTCGGCGGCACCCGCGACGTCGACCGACGCGAGCGCGGTCCGGCCGACGCTGTCCTGCACGTCGCACGACGACCCCGCGCAGGGCATCGACACGACGGTGTTCGGCTACGTCAACACGTCGGGCCAGCGGGTGACCGTGCCCGTCGGGACGTGGAACGCGCTCGTCGACGCACCCGGCGTGACACCGCCGACCGTGTTCGAGCCCGGCTCGCATCCACACGCGCTCGAGGCCCACGTCCCGTCGGGGAGGCACGCGCACTGGTATCTCGGCGCGGGCGACGTCGCCGGCCCCGGACCGCGGTGCAAGGGACGGGTCAGCCCGGCCGTCGCACGTTCGATCATGCGCAGCAGCCTGATCTGGGGCGTCCCGCTCGTGTTCGTGTGGATCGTCTTCTGGCTGAAGCGCCGCCGCGACGGCGTTCGCACGCGCCGACGCTGGTTACCCGTTCGCGACTGACGGCAGCATCGGCCCCGGGTCGGTCACGGGCTCGAGCGTCGTGACGATCGCGGTCTCGGCGGGAACGTCCTCGGCCCGCTTCGTCGCGTACGTGTCGACGTACTCGTAGCCCGAGAGGGACGCGATCTCGAACATCACCTCGTCGGTCATCGCACGCAGCGCGAGCCCGGCGCCGTCGTCGGCGCGCGACGCGTAGCGCTGCGGGTCGATGGGATCGCCGAACCGCACGCGCACCTCGCGGAACAGGCGCGGGAGCTTCGCGTCCGTGGCCTGGATCTCGTCGGTGCCGACGAGACCGACGGGAACGACCGGCGCGCCCGTCGAGAGCGCGAGGCGCGCGACGCCGGTGTGCCCTCGGTGCAGGTAGCCGTCGCGCGTCCGCGTCCCCTCGGGGTAGATCCCGAACACGCCGCCCGCGCGCAGCACGTCGGTGGCCGCGGCCAGCGCACCCTCGCTCGCGCTGCCGCCCTCGCGCCGGATCGGGATCTGGCCGCACGACCGGAAGAACCACGCGGTGCGCGGCGAGTCGAAGTACTCGGCCTTGGCGACGAACGTCACCCGCCGCCGCACGACGAGCGGCAGGAAGATCGAGTCCATGAACGAGCGGTGGTTGGCCGCGAGGATCACCGCGCCGCGGCTGGGGACGTGCTCACGCCCGTCGACACGGACGCGGTAGCAGAGGCGCAGGATCGGGGTGAGGACCGCCTTCAGCGCCCAGTACGCCACGCGCGGACCGTACCCGAACCGCGTTGACCCGTCGGTCAAGTTCCTCCTACCCTGCCCCGGCCGAGCGGAGGAGCCCATGCGGCGCAAGCTGACGCAACGAGGACGCGACCGGCGCCGACAGCTCATGACGTGCGCGGCGTCGCTGTTCGCCGAGCGCGGGTACCACCCGACGTCGGTCGCCGACATCGTCCAGAGCCTCGGTGTCGGCAAGGGCGTCTTCTACTGGTACTTCTCGAGCAAGGAGGAGCTCCTCGCCGAGATCCTGCGCGAGGGCCACCAGGACCTCCGCCGGCGTCAGCAGGCCGCGATCGGCGACGAGCCCGACCCGATCGTGCGGATCGAGCGCGGCGTCCGCGCCTCGATGGAGTGGTTCCGCGACCACCGCCACTTCTTCACGCTGTTCCAGTTCGCCGCGACCGAGGAGCGGTTCGCGCCGGTGCTGCGCCGCAACGAGGAGGTCGCGATCGCCGACACCGTCCGTCACATCAAGGACGCCATCGTCGACGGGCGCATCGGCGACCAGGACCCCGAGGTGCTCGCGCAGGCCGTCGTCGGCGTCGTCGAGCAGCTCACGCGCGCGTACTTCTTCCAGCGCGACGAGCCCGTCGACCGCATCGCCGACGCGGCCGTCTCGTTCTGCCTCCACGGCCTGACCGGCTGACCCCAGACGTCCATGCGTCGTTCGTCGTCGTCTGACGACGTTTAGCGACGCATGGACATCGTCACCCGAGCTTCGGGAGCGCCTTCCGGATGCCGCGGATCGCCTGGGTGATGCGCTTCTCGTTCTCGACCAGCGCGAACCGCACGAACCCCTCGCCACCGGGACCGAACCCGACGCCCGGCGACACCGCGACCTTCGCCTCGGGCACCAGCATCTTGGCGAACTCGAGGCTGCCCATCTCCTCGTACGGCTCGGGGATCGGCGCCCACACGAACATCGTCCCCTGCGGCTTCGGGATGTCCCACCCGATGCGCGCGAGCCCGTCGACGAGCGCGTCGCGACGACCCTTGTAGATCGCGTTGACCTCCCGCGGGTAGTCGGGCGTCTCGTTCATCGCGACGATCGACGCGATCTGGATCGGTTGGAACGTCCCGTAATCGAGATAGCTCTTCAGCTTCGCGAGCGCGCCGACGACCTCCGGGTTGCCGAGCAGGAACCCGACGCGCCAGCCCGCCATCGAGAACGACTTCGTCAACGTGTACAGCTCGACGGCGACCTCGGTCGCGCCCGGTACCTGGAGGATCGACGGCGGCTCGTAGCCGTCGAAGCCGAGGTCCGCGTACGCGAAGTCGTGGACGAGGAGCACGTCGTGCTCGCGCGCGAAGTCCACCATGCGGGCCATGAACTCGAGGTCGACGCACGTCGTCGTCGGGTTGTGCGGTAACGACAGCACGACGACGCGCGGGCGCGGCCACGACTCCTCCCACGCGTTCAGCAGGTGCTGGAAGAAGTCCTGCTCGGGCCCGAGGCGGACGTGGCGGACGTCCGCACCGGCGAGGATCGGGCCCCAGATGTGGATCGGGTACGACGGGCTCGGCACGAACGCGACGTCGCCCGGTGCGAGCACGGTCCACATCAGGTGCGAGAACCCCTCCTTCGCGCCGATCGTCGTGCACACCTCGGTCTCGGGATCGAGCTGCACGTCGAACTTGCGCCGGTACAGGTCGGTGATCGCGAGCCGCAGCTTCGGCAGGCCGCGCGTCGCGGAGTACCGGTGGTTGCGCGGGTTGCGGGCAGCTTCCGCGAGCTTGTCGACGGCGATGCCCGGGGACGGGACGTCGGGGTTGCCGAACCCGAGGTCGATGACGTCCTCGCCGGCCCGGCGTGCCTCCATCTTCAGCGAGTCGATGATGCCGAAGACGTACGGCGGCAGGGCGTTGATCCGGCGGAACTCCATGACGGGCCAGGGTAGCCCCGGGGTCCGAAGCCCCCGGTTCTTCTTTCGGTCCACGGACTCACTGCGTCCTCATGGTGCACCCGCGGCCCGGGATGAGCTCGACGTCGACGGTCACCCGCGCTGCACGCGACGGCGAACAACGCGAGCGCGAGCAGCGCGAGCGGCCACCGAGGTGTGGGACGTGAGCGGGATCCCGTCCCGCTCACATCCCAAACCTGCAGTGAACGATGTCGCGCTACTTCGGGAACTGGTACGACTGCGCCGCGCTGGAGATGAAGTTCGTCTTCAGCGCCCGCAACCCGCCCGGCGCGGTCGGGTCGGCGACGAAGATCGTCGACTCACGGGGCGGCACGCGCTGCGCGGGCGGCCCGTACGTGTACGTGCCGGCCAGGCCGAGGGTGTCGACCGTTCCCAGCTCGTTGAGCGCCTTCTGGATCCCCGCCCGGCTGAGGTCACCGAGCGAGACCGCCTTCTCGAGGAGCTTCGCAACAGTGAACGCCTGCGCGTACCCGAACGCGAAGTAGATGTCCGGACCCTGCTTGGGGTCGAAGCGCTGGATGTCGTCGAGCATCTGCTTCATGCCGGGCACGGACGTGTCGCCCCACTGCGGCCCTTGCGCGGCGAGCCAGTAGTGCTTGCTCGTGTACGCGCCCGTCGCACCCTGCGCGAGGAGCGAGACCCACGTCGGCGCCTGACCGAGCCACTGCAGGTTCACGTTCTGCGACGCGGCCTGGCCCATCAGCGGGATCGTCGCGGTCGGGAGCGCCACGAGCCAGACGGCGTCGCACCCCGACTTCACCTGTTGCAGCTGCGCGGTCAGGTCGGTCGACGCCGCGCTGAACGTCGTGATCTTGCCGAGCTTGAAGTCGAGGTGCTTGGCGGCGTACTCGACGCCGGCCTGGCCGGCGTCGCCGTACTTGTCGTCCGAGCGGATCAGGCACAACGTCTTGCCCTTGCCGCCCTGGTCGACCCAGTACGAGATGCCGTTGATCGCCTCGATCTGGTACGGCGCGGCGACCGGCAACAGGTTCGCGTCGCGCACCCACTCGGCGTCGAGCGTCGCCGGTGCCGCGACCATCTGGTCCTGGCGCATCGGCGTCAGGAGCGCGTTCGTGATGTCCGTCCCGAGCACCTGGGCGAGCATCACGACCTTGTCGCGCAGCTCGGCGTAGTTCTGTTGCGCGACGTTCGAGTTGTACTGGCTGTCGCGGACCTCGAGGTTGACCTTGTACTTGCCCGCGATGCCGCCCTTGGCGTTGAGCGCGTCGAAGTAGACGCGGTTCCCGTTCGTGAGCGCGAGCCCGATCACCGACGCGATGCCCGTCTGCGGCGAGATCGCACCGACGGTGATCGTCTTGCCGTCGAAGCCGGTCGTCGTCGCGGGCGCGCCGCTCTTGCCGCTGCTCTTGGAGCTCGGGCTGCTGCTCCCCCGGCACGACGCCCCCAACGTCGCCATCGCGACGACGACCAGCACGGCGACCATGCGACCCCCCGGCCGCCACCGAGCCATCCGCTCCATCCGTCCCCCTCTCGGAACACGATCGGCACGGGAACCTACCCAGCTCAGGGCCGGAGTTACCGGATGGTCACCCGCAACAGGACGAAGTGCCGGGCGCGACCGTCAGAACGGCCACGCCCGGAAGTACGCACGGGCGCGGTCGAACAACGCCGCGAGCCCCCGCGACTCGAACAGCAGGAACACGATGATGAGGATCCCGAAGATGATCTGGTTGAGCGCGAACACCGACAGGTAGCCGGAGCCGCCCGAGCCGCTCTGCACGAACGGGATCTTCGTCGACTCGCTGATGTGCTGGATCACCTGCGGGAGGCCCGCGACGACGAGCGCGCCGAGCACGGCCCCGCGGATGGTCCCGATGCCGCCGATGATGATCATCGCGACATACGTGATCGACAGGACGAGGCCCGGCGCGCCCCCGAAGTCCGACGGGTTGACGAACTGCTGCACGAGCCCGAACAGCCCGCCGGCGACGGCCGCGCACGCGCTCGACACGGCGAACGCGCCGATCTTGTAGCGCGCGAGGCTGACACCGATGACCTCGGCGGCGACGTCCTGGTCGCGCACCGCCTGCATCGCGCGTCCGGGGCGCGTCCGCGCAAGGTTCACCGCGAGCAGCGCGACGATCCCGACGATCAACCACACCAGGTAGAACAGGCCCTGCCGTCGCGTGAACGTGCGCCCGAACAGCTCGAGATGCGCGAAGTCGACGGGGCCGATCTTCGCCGGCGCATCCGTCGCGGTCCCGGCCTGACCGCCGGTCACGGTGTCCCAGTTCGTGAAGATGTGCGCGCCGATGTAGAGCAGCCCGATCGTGACGATCGCGAGGTAGTCACCGCGCAGCCGGAGCGCGAACGGTCCGACGAGCGCGCCGATGGCGGCGCCGATCAGCGCGCACAGCGGGAGCCACACCCACAGCGGCAACCCCTGTTGCACGCCGAACCACGCGGCGACGTACGAGCCGCAGCCTATGAAGAACGCGTGGCCGAGCGAGATCTGGCCCGTGTACCCCGTCAGCAGGTTCAACCCGATCGCTCCCACCGCCGCGAGCCCGCAGCGGGCGAGCACGTCGAGCCAGAAGTCCTGCAGCACGAGCGGCAGCAGCACCCACGCGGCGACGAGCACGAGCACCAGGACGACCTGCGAGCGCGTCCGCAGCAGGCGGATCTGGTCCGCGGGCCGGGTCGGCATCGAGCGCCGCCGGGCGCGACGACGGCGCTCCGCGCCGAACGCCCGGAACGACAAGACGCCGCCGCTCATGCGCGTCTCACGTGGCGCAGGCCGAACAGGCCGTACGGGCGGACCATGAGGACGATCACCATCACGACGTAGGGCATCACCAGGTCGAAGCCCTGGCCGAGCCACGACGCGTACTCGGGCTGGTAGCCCGCGGTGAGCGACTGCGCGAGCCCGATGACGATGCCGCCGACGACCGCGCCGCCCGGCGAGTCGAGGCCGCCGAGGATGATCGCCGGGAACGCGGTCAGCGCGACGAGCTCGATGTCGGGCCGCACACCCGCGCCACCACCCGCGAGGGTGACGCCCGCGAGCGCGGCGACGAGCCCGGCGATCGCCCACGACAGCGACACGATGCGTCGCGCGCTGATCCCCTGGGCGAGCGCGGCCTCGAGGTCGACGGCCGTCGCGCGCATCGCGACGCCGAGCTTCGAGTACCGGAAGAACAGGAAGAAGGCACCGAGGACGACGATCACGAGCGCGATCGTCCACAGGTCGGCGACGCGGAGGTTGATGTTCCCGGCCTTGACGGACCGAACGCCCCACGGGTCGCCGAGCGGCAGCGGGTTGCCGCCCCACACCGTCGGGACGACTTGTTCGATGATCGTCAGCACCCCGATCGTGATCATGATGACGACGAACGGCGGCTCGCCGGTCAGCTTGCGAAGGACGGTCGCCTCGGTGATCACGCCGACCAGCGCGCCGGCCGCCATCGCGAGGACGAGCGACAGGTAGAAGGGCAAGCCGAGCGTCTGGTGGAAGTCGTACGCGAAGTACGCGCCGAGGACGACGAACCCGCCCTGCGCGAAGTTGATCACCCCCGTCGCGCGGTAGATGACGACGAACCCGAGCGCGACCAACGCGTATTGCGCGCCGTTGGCGACGCCCGCCACGACCAGCTCGAGGAACTTCGTCATGAGCTCATGATCCGTACATCTCCTCGACCAGCTGCGCGTTCGCGCTGATGACCGCCTCGCGCCGGACGCGCTGCGTCGTCGTCAACGCGCCGGCGGACTGCTCGAGCGGCTCGGGCAGCGCGCGCACGTCGCGGATCTCCTCCGGCGGCGCGACGTCGCGGTTCACGTCGTCGAGCACGCCCCGCAGCAGGTCCTGGACCTCGACGGACCTCGCGAGGTCCTGGAACGTCGTGAACGGCACCGAGTGCTCGAGCGCCCACGCGGTGACGACGTCGGGCGCGAGCGCGACGAGCGCGGTGACGTAGGGGCGCCCGTCGCCGACGACGACGGCCTGCTGCACGTAGGGCGAGCGCATCAGACGCTCCTCGAGGAACCGCGGTGCGATGGCGGCACCGGACGCGGTCACGACGACGTCCTTCTTGCGGTCGGTGATGACGAGGTTGCCGTCGTCGTCGAGGCGTCCGAGATCGCCGGTGTGGAACCAGCCGCCCGCGTCGATCGCCTCCCGCGTCCGCTCGTCGTCGCCGACGTACCCGGTGAAGACGCCGGCGCCGTGCACGAGCACCTCGCCGTCGTCGGCGACGCGGACGTGCATCCCCGGCAGCGGCGGGCCTGCCGTGCCGGGGCGGACGGGCACCGTGCGTGGGCACGTCGCGAACCCCGTCGTCTCGACGGTGCCGTAGCACTCGCGCAGCGCGAGCCCGAGCGCGGCGAACGACTCGACGACGGCGGGCGCGAGCGGTGCACCCACGGACAACGCGACGCGGGCGCGCCGCAGGCCGAACTTCGCGCGCACCGGCCGGTAGACGAGCGCGGTCCCGATGCGTCCGACCGGCCGACCGGCACGCGCGCGGCTCGCGCCACGAGTGCGGAAGAACCGGAACGCTGCCCGCTTCACCGCGTCCGCGCGCGCCATCCGCAGCTCGATCGTTGATCGCACCTCCTCCCACCAGCGCGGCACGGCGACGAACAACGTCGGCTGGACCTCACGCGCGTCCTCGACGAGCGTCTCCCTTCCTTCGCCGAAGTTCACGACGAGCCCGGTGCGGAGCGCGAGCGGGCCGGCCACGACGGCGGCGCCGACGTACGACAACGGCAGCGAGCTGAGCGTCTCGTCACCCGGGCCGAGCGCGAGCACGTCGCCGAGCGCGACACCGGTCGCGACGAGGTTCGTCCGCGACAGCGCGACGGCGCGCGGCGGGTCGCTGCCTGCCGAGAACACGATGCGCGCCGTCGCGCTGTCGGCGACGCGCGCGCTCGTCTCCGCCCACGCGCGGACGACGTCGTCGGCGCCATCACGGGAGCCGCCACCGAGCGCCTCGAGCTCGTCGAGGCTCACCTCCGCGCGTGCCCGCAACGACGGGATGCCGCGCGTGTCGACGACCACGATCGTGCGCAACGACGGGACGTCCGCGCGGATCGCACGCGCGACATCGAGCTGCTCCTCGTCCGCGACGACGAGTGCGACGGCACCGACGTGGTGCAGCAGGCGCGCAGCATCACCCGGCGGTGTCGCGGGGTGCAGACCCGCGACGGCCGCGCCGACGCCCTGCGCGCCGACCTCGACGAACAGCCACTCGGGCTGGTTGCCGCACAGGATCGCGACGGTCTCACCGGCGTCGACGCCGAGCGCGCGCAGCCCCAGCCCGGCGGCCGCGGCGCGCCGCGCGTACTCGGCCCACGTCGTCTCGTGCCAGTAGCCGAGCCGCTTGACGCGCAGCGCCACCGTGCCGCCGGCCTTCTGCGCGCGCCGAGCGAGCAGCTCCGGCAACCCGCCGAGCGTCTCCTCGCCGGCGGCCGTCGTCGTCGTGGACACCGGTGTCACCCCGGCTGCCCGAGGTAAGCGTCGATGACGCGCCGGTCGGACTGCACGGCAACCGGGTCGCCGAGCGCGATCGCCTCGCCGAAGTCGACGACCATCACGCGGTCGGCGATGTCCATGACGAGGTGCATGTCGTGCTCGACGAGGATCGTCGCGATGCCGAGCTCACGGGGCATCGCGACGATGTGGCGGGCCATGTCCTCGGTCTCCTCGAGGTTCATGCCCGCGACGGGCTCGTCGAGCAGCAGCAACCGCGGTTCCATCGCCAGCGCGCGCCCCAGCTCGATGCGCTTCTGGACGCCGTACGGGAGCAGACCGACGGGCTGGCGACGGTACGCACCGAGATCGAGGAGCTCGACGATCTCCTCGCAGCGGCGGCGGTGCACCACCTCCTCGCGCCTCGCGCGACCGAGCCACACCATCCCCGCGAGGAACCCGGTCCGCATCAGGTGGTGGCGCCCGAGCATCAGGTTCTCGATCACGTCGAGGTTCGTGAACAGCCCGATGTTCTGGAACGTGCGCGCGACGCCGAGGTGCGCGATCGTCGGCGGGCGCCGGCCGACGAGCTCCTCACCGTCGAGACGGATGCTCCCGGTCTGCGGCCGGTACGTGCCGCTGAGGCAATTGAAGATCGACGTCTTGCCCGCGCCGTTCGGCCCGATGATCGCGAAGAGCTCGCCGCTGGCGACCTCGAAGGAGATGTCGGACAGCGCGGTCACGCCGCCGAAGCGGAGGGTCACGTCGCGCACGACCAGGAGCGGCGCGCCGGTGTGCCCGTCGGCAGTCACTCACGCGCTCCAACGGTGACGGCGGCGCGGCTTCAGGTCGCGGAACGACCGGCGCCCCCGCTCGCCGACGCCGAGGTAGAAGTCGCGCACCTCCTCGTCGGCGAGCAGCTCCTCGGCCGGCGCGTCCTTCATGACACGGCCGTTCTGGAGGATGTAGCCGTAGTGCGCGATCGACAGCGCCATCGTCGCGTTCTGCTCGACGAGCAGCACGCTCGTTCCCGCCTTGTTGATCTCGGCGACGATGTCGCGGATCTGCTGCACGATGAGCGGCGCGAGCCCCAGCGACGGCTCGTCGAGCAGCAGCACCCGCGGGCGTGCCATGAGCGCGCGACCGATCGCGAGCATCTGCTGCTCGCCACCCGACAGGTAGCCCGCCGTCGACGACCGGCGCTGCGCGAGCACCGGGAACAACGACATCACGTACTCGTACGTCTCGCGCACCGAGCCGCGGTCACTGCGCGTGAACGCGCCGGCACGCAGGTTCTCGTCGACGGTCAGCTCCCCGAAGATGCGGCGGCCCTCCATCACCTGACCGAGCCCGCGCCGGACGATCTGCGGCGCGGCGGCGCGCTCGATGCGCTCGCCGTCGAGGAGCACCGTGCCCCGTGTCACCTCGCCGCGATGGACGGGCAGCAACCCGGACACGGCGCGCAGCAACGTCGTCTTCCCGGCGCCGTTCGCGCCGAGCAGCGCGACGACGGTCCCGGTGCGTACCCGGAGGCTCACCCCGCGCAGCGCGACGATCGAACCGCCGTAGACGACCTCGAGGTTCGCGACGGCGAGGACCGGCTCTCCGTCGGCAGCACGAGCGGGGTCGGTGTCGACGACGTCGCGGGGGTCGCGCACGGGGGAAGTATGCCCGGCTCGACGTGACCGTCCGCGACTTCTGTGCGTGCTCGGTGAGCGACCCGAGCACGCGGGCGAGCGCGTGGAACATCGGTGCGAGCAGCGGCGTTGAACGTATGCGGCGACCGGGAGGCGACCCTGCCCCTGCCCCAGGTGCCCCGCCACCCGGTTGCCGCATGTCTCGATCTCGTCGCTCGATCTGCTCGCTCACTTACGCTTCGGTCCGTGATCGAAGCAGTGCTGCTCGACGTCGGCGGCGTCTTCTTCCTGCCGTCACCGGAACGGCTCGCCCCGCTGGTGGAGCGGGCCGGTGTCGCGGTCGACCAAGACGCGTTCGACCGCGCGCACTACGCCGGGGTCGCCGCGATCCGCGAGTTCCGCGAGGGCGACGACGCGACGTGGACCACCTACCACGAGGCGTACGCGCGCGCGTGCGGCGTCGACGACGCGCGGCTCGTCGACACCATCGGCGTGCTGATGCAGGAGTGGGCGAGTAGCAGCGTCTGGACACGCCTCGTTCCCGGCGCCGTCGACGCGCTCGCCGCGCTCGCGGATCTCGGTGTGAAGCTGGCGATCGTGTCGAACTCGGACGGCACCGTCGAGACGCTGCTGCGTGAGCGCCGCGTGTGCCAGCTCGGCGCGGGCACGGGCGTGTGCGTCGACGCGATCCTCGATTCCAGCGTCGTCGGCTTCGCCAAGCCCGATCCGCGCATCTTCCACGTCGCGCTCGAGCGTCTCGGCGTGGACGC
Organism: Acidimicrobiia bacterium; assembly: GCA_035651955.1. NCBI lineage: Bacteria > Bacillati > Actinomycetota > Acidimicrobiia > Acidimicrobiia bacterium. The sequence goes on along the minus strand of DASRES010000086.1, from coordinate 22,665 downwards.
CGCGCACGCGATCCACGTCGGCGACACGCCTGGTGCCGACGTCGACGGCGCGCTCGCCGCCGGCATCCGGCCCGTGCTCCTCGATCCGCTCGACCTGCACGCGGAGCTGGACGTCACCCGTGTGCGCAGCCTCGCGGAGGTCGTCGACCTGGTCGTGGCGTCCCGGCAGGCGGGCGGCGCCAAAACCTAGAGTCGGCCCTCCGTTCCCCGCCCGCCCGTCGACCAGGAGCCGCGCGATGCCCGTCCTCGAAGAGATCTCCACCCGGCACTGCATCGTCGAGCGCGACGGTCCCGTCGTGACGCTGACCATGAACCGCCCCGAGAAGCGCAACGCGCTCAGCTCGGACATGCTCGTCGGGCTCGCGGACGGGTTCACCTACGTCGACGAGGAGCCCGAGGTCAGGGTCGCGATCCTCACCGGCGCGGGCGGGACGTTCAGCTCGGGCATGGACCTCGTCGCGGTGGGGACGCCCTCGGAGGACGAACGCGTCCGCCGCCGGATGTCCGAGGAGTCGAACCTCCACTGGAAGGGGCTCCTGCGCGACTACCGCCTCAGCAAGCCGCTGATCGCGGCCGTCGAGGGGTACGCCGTCGCGGGCGGCACCGAGATGCTCCAGGGGACCGACATCCGCATCGCGGGCGAAAACGCGACGTTCGGCGTGTGGGAGGCGAAGCGCGGCCTGTTCCCGCTCGGCGGCTCGTCGATCCGGCTCCCGCGCCAGATCCCCTACACGATCGCGATGGACATCCTCCTCAGCGCACGGCCGGTGACGGCGCGCGAGGCGCTCGACATCGGCCTCATCGGCAGGATCGTCCCGGACGGCACCGCGCTGCAGGCCGCGCGCGCGGTCGCGGAGCAGGTCGCGCAGTGCGGGCCGCTCTCGACGAAGGCGATCCTGCGCGCGTGGCGCGAGACCGAGGGCCTGCCCGACGCGGAGGCGATGGCGATCCAGGACAAGATCGGCTGGGAGGTCTTCGCGAGCGAGGACGCGAAGGAGGGCCCGCGCGCGTTCGCCGAGAAGCGGCCGCCTGTCTTCAAGGGCCGCTGAGACCTCGCGCCTCGTGGACATCGATGACACCGCCGCCGGTGCCGCGCCCGCCGGGTTCGCGACGCCAGCTCGGGTCCGGCTGGCCGGCGCGGCGCGTGACCTCGTCGACGCGGTCCTCGGCACGCTCGCGGTGGACGACGCCGTGCTCGACGCCGCGGCGCGCGACATCACGCGCGTCGCGGAGCACGTGCGCGCCGAGGCCGGACACGCGTACGGACGCAGCGGCGAGACGCCACCGGAATCCCACGACGACTACCTCCCCCGCAGCCCGGTCGTCGGGCACGCGAGCCCGATCGCACCACCGCTCGGCTGGGAGGTCGCCGGCGACGGGAGCGTCGTCGCGCGCGGCGAATTCCCTGTCGCGTGCGAGGGCCCGCCCGGCTACGTGCACGGCGGATGGGTCGCGCTCACGTTCGACGAGATCCTCGGCATCACGAACGCGGTCGCGGGATACGCGGGGATGACGGGACGGCTGACGATCCGCTACCGGCGTCCCACCCCGCTCGCGCGGCCGGTGCGCGTCGAGGGCCGGGTCGAGAAGGTCGAGGGGCGCCGGATCGTGACGCGCGCCCGCTTGCTGGTCGACGGCACGACGACGGCGGAGTCCGAGGGGCTCTTCGTGCGACCGTCGCCGGAGCGCGTCCGCGAGTACTTCGGCGACCGCCCCGCGTACGGGCGCGGGTCCGCGAGCTGACGTGGCGCTGCCTCGCGACGGCATCCCCGCGGAGGACGTCCTGCGCGAGCTCGCCGCGATGCGCGAGCACGACGTCGACTGGCGCGCGGGACGGTGCTTCAGCCTCGTGTACGACGGCGGCGAGGACGTGCGCGACGTCGCGCGTGCGGCCCACGACCTGTACCTCAGCGAGAACGCACTGAACACGAACGCGTTCCCGAGCCTCGCCCGGATGCAGTCCGACGTCGTGCGCTGCGTCGCCGACCTCGTCCACGGCGGCGACGACGCCGCGGGCTTCATGACCTCGGGCGGGACGGAGAGCATCCTGGTCGCGGTCAAGGCCGCGAAGGAGCGCGGTCGCGCCGAGCGCGGGATCACCGAGCCGGAGGTCGTCCTGGCCCGCAGCGCGCACGCGGCGTTCCACAAGGGCGCGCACGACTTCGGCGTCCGCACGCGCGTCGTGCCCGTGCGCGACGACTGGCGCGCCGACGTCGACGCCATGGCAGCGGCCGTGAACGAGAGCACCGTGCTCGTCGTCGGCTCTGCACCGCAGTACCCGCAGGGGGTCATCGACGACATCCCCGCGATCGCGCGGCTCGCGGCGAGCGTCGGTGCGAGCTGCCACGTCGACGCGTGCATGGGTGGCTTCGTGCTGCCGTTCGCGGAGCGGCTCGGTCGCGACGTCCGGCCGTGGGACTTCCGCGTCGACGGCGTGACGTCCATCTCGGCCGACGTGCACAAGCTCGGCTACGCGCCGAAGGGCGCGTCGGTGATCGTGCACCGCACCAAGCAGCTCCGCCGTTACCAGACGTTCGTGTTCAACGACTGGCTCGGCGGCCTCTACGCGTCACCCAACCTGCTCGGGACGCGCGCCGCGGGACCGATCGCAGCCGCGTGGGCCGTCCTCCACTACCTCGGCGAGGCGGGCTACACACGGCTCACCGAGCGCGCGCTCGACGCCGCGGCTCGGCTGACGCGCGGGATCCGGGCGATCGATCCGCTCGACGTGCGCGGCGAGCCCGACGCGCAGATCGTGTGCTTCGGCGCGCGCGACCCGGGCTCCTTCGACGCGTTCGCGCTCGGTGACGCGCTCGCGACGCGCGGCTGGTTCTTCGACCGCCAGACGCCGCCGGACAGCCTCCACGCGACGGTGAGCGCGGGGAACGCGCCCGCGATCGACCCGCTGCTGGAGGACGTCCGCGAGCTCGTGGGACGACTCGCCGGCGCGCACAGCGACGACCGCACGACGCAGTACTCGACCATGGAGTAGCGCCATGCCCCTGTCACACCGCGTCCCCGTCGACGACCGCGACGCGCAGCTCGAGGTCAACCCGATGTACGCCGGCATCGCCGATGTCGGCATCCCGCGCTACGAGCTGCCCCGCGGGGAGCTGCCGCCGTCGCTCGCCGCGCAGATCGTGCGCGACGAGCTGATGCTCGACGGCAACGCGCGGCTGAACCTGGCGACGTTCGTCACGACCTGGATGGAGCCCGACGCCGCCGCGCTGCTCGCCGAGTGCGCCGACAAGAACATGGTCGACCGCGACGAGTACCCGCAGACCGCGGAGATCGAGCGCCGCTGCGTCAACATCCTCGCCCGCATGTGGAACGCGCCCGAGGAAGGCGGCGCCGCCGTCGGCTGCTCGACGACGGGATCGAGCGAAGCCGCGATGCTCGGGGGGCTGTCCCTCAAGTGGCGATGGCGGGCGGGGCGGGGCGCCGTCGGTCTGCCGACGGATCGGCCCAACATCGTGATGGGTGCGAACGTCCAGGTCTGCTGGGACAAGTTCTGCCGGTACTTCGACGTCGAGCCGCGCCTCGTCCCGCTCGCCCGCGGCCGCCGCCACCTCACGGCGACGGAAGCCGTGCACCATTGCGACGAGCGCACGATCGGCGTCGTCGGCGTGCTCGGCTCGACGTTCGACGGGAGCTACGAGCCGATCGCGGAGATGGCACGGGAGCTCGACGCGCTCGCGGCGTCGGGCGGCCCGGACGTGCCGATCCACGTCGACGCCGCGTCGGGCGGGTTCGTCGCGCCGTTCCTCGATCCCGACCTGCACTGGGACTTCCGGCTCGCGCGCGTCGCGTCGATCAACGCGTCGGGCCACAAGTACGGGCTCGTGTACCCGGGCGTCGGTTGGATCGTCTGGCGCGACGAGGCCGCGCTGCCGCGCGACCTCGTCTTCTCGGTCGACTACCTCGGGGGCTCGGAAGCGACCTTCGCGCTGAACTTCTCGCGCCCCGGCGCGCCGATCGTCGCGCAGTACTACAACTTCCTCCGCCTCGGCCGCGACGGGTACGAGCGCGTGCAGCGCGCGACGCGCGACGTCGCCCGCCGCATCGCGTCCGGGATCGGCGCACTCGGGCCGTTCGAGCTCCTGACGCACGCGGAGCACATCCCCGTGTTCGCCTTCCGCGTCCGCGACGACGTGACGCGCTACTCCGTCTACGACGTCTCACGCGCGCTGCGCGAGCGCGGCTGGCTCGTGCCCGCATACCCCCTGCCGCCCGCGCTCGGCGACGTCCACGTGCTGCGCGTCGTGGTCCGCAACGGGTTCAGTGCCGACCTCGGCGACCAGCTCGTCACCGACCTGCGCCACGCCGTCACCGAGCTCGAGCGCCAGGCCGCGCCGTTGTCGGAACCGGACGCCGCGTTCCACCACTGACCCGGGGAATCGTCCATGCGCCGCTCGCCTGGCTCCACGCCCGGCCGGCGACGCATGGACGCCTCGGTCAGGTGAGCAGGGGGGCGACCGCCTCGCCGAGGATCGACGCGTTCTCCGGGTCGGCGGAGTCGACGGGTCCGAGGATGACCCACGTCGCGCCGACCAGCGCGAGCTCGCGCAGCGCGTCGGCGACCCGCTCCGGGCCACCCACGAGCGTTCCCGTCGACGGCTGCAACCGCTCCGCCTTCGCGGCCGCGGCCGCGTCCGTCTCCGCGACGACGACCAGCCCGCCCCAGGTCAGGTCGAATCGCGACGGGTCGCGCCCCACGCCTTCCACCATCTCGCGCACCAGCTCCGCGTCGCGCGCGAACGTCGCGTTCGGCACACCCCAACGGTTCCAGCCGTCGGACTCCGCCGCGACGTGACCGACGTTCACCGCCTCGCCCCCGACCCAGACCCGGTACCGGTGCTCGCGCGCCGCCTCGACCGTCAGACGGAGCGCGCCCACGCGCGACTCGACGGTCCCGAACCCGAGCCCGAACGACTCGTTCTCGGGTCGGCTCTCGGAGTCCCCCGCGCCGAGTCCCGCGATCAACCGGTCGCCTGCGATGCGGTGCACGGTCGCGAGCGCGTGGACGAGCACGGCCGGGGGTCGCAACGTGGCGCGCGCGACGAGCGTCCCGACCGCGATCGTCGCGGTGTCCTGCGCGATCGCACCGAGCAGCCCGGCGCACTCGAGCGCGGGGCGCCGCCTGCCGTCGCGGCCCGTCCGGAAGAGGTGGTCGTACACGAAGACGCCGTCGAGCCCGGACCGCTCGGCCGCCGCCGCGACCGCGAGCGCCGGCTCCGCGTCCGCGCGGAACGACGGCAACGTGATCCCGATGTTCATCCCGCGCGCCGCTTCACGCGAGCATCGCGAGCGCGGCCGCGCCGATCATCCCGGCCTTCTCGCCGAGCGTCGCCGCGACGATCTCGGGCTGCGGTCGGCGTGCCGCGCCCTCGATCCGTCCCGTGAACGCGTCCCGCATCGGCCGCAGCAGCGTCTCGCCCATCTCGATGAGCCCGCCCGACACGACGATGCGCGTCGGGTCGAGGATGTTCGCGAGACCCGCGAGGCCGATCGCGACGTTCGTCGCGTACGCGGTGACGAGCGCGCGCGCGTCCGGTGCCCCGGCACGGACGGCCGCGGTCACGTGGTACCCGGTGATCGCGTCGACGTTGCCGGCCGCGGCCTCGACCACGCTCGGGGCGTGGCCCGCGGCCGCCGCCTCGCGCGCCATCCGGCCGAGCGCGGTGCCGGACGCGATCGCCTCCCAGTGCCCGCGCTCGCCGCACGCGCACAACGGCCCGTCGGGGTCGACCTGGAAGTGGCCGATCTCGGCGGCGAAGCCGTGGCCGCCGCGGTACAGGTGACCGTCGGTCACGATCCCGCCGCCGACGCCGGTCCCCAACGTGATGAGCAGGCAGTTGTTGCAGCCGGCCGCCGCGCCGAAGCGGGCCTCGCCCCACGCGGCGACGTTCGCGTCGTTGTCGACGACGACGGGCAACCCGGTCGCGTCGGTGAGCGCGTCGCGCAACGGGACGCCGAGGATCCCGTGGATGTTCGGCGCGTAGTGCACGACGCCGTCGAAGTCGACGAGCCCGGCGATGCCGACTCCGACGGCCGCGACGTCCGGCGGGTCGTCGCGGAGATCCGCGATGACACCCAGGAGCGCGTCGACGAGCTCGCGCTCGCCGTCGGGCGTCGGACGGTGACGCTCGCGGACCACCTCACCGTCGCTCGTCACGACCGCGCCGCGGACGTTCGTGCCGCCGACGTCGATCCCGATGGTCGGCGTCACGCGATGTCGATGCGCCGCACGCGCGGTTGCGCCTCCGGTGCTGCCCCGACCGGCTCCGTGCGCCGATCGAGCTGCTGCTCCGCGGCACGCACGACGGTCTCGAGCGCGAGGAGCAGCTCGCGCGTCGCGGCGAGGAGGTGGACGGTCGTCTCCGGTTGCGCGTCACGGAGGACGCCGGCGAGGAACCCGAGCGGGCAGGCGTCGCAGGCCGGTGTGCGGGCCTCGTCGTCGTGGACCGTCATGACGCGAACTCCACCTCGAGACGGTCGCCGTTCATCCGCGCGCCGACGACGTCGCGGCGGCGCAGGCTGTCCGGGAGGACGAGCGCCCGCCGGTACGACCCGACCGCGAGCAGGAGCTCGCCGTCCGCCCGGCCGAGCTCGACGTCACCGCGTTCGGTGAACGGAAGGTGCATCGACAGCACGAGCGAGTCGCCGACCGCGTCGACGCGGAACGGCTCGCCCGTCGACAGGCGCGCCTCGGGCGCACGGTCGCGGTAGAGCGCGTCACCGAACTCGCGCAACCGCGCGGCGCCGACGAGCTCGTGGGGTGTGAGGTCCGCGGTCAGGACGGGCACGGGCACGAACGCGGCGCGCACGGCGTCGAGGTGCTCGGCCTGCGAGTCCTTCCACGTCGCGAACCACGGATCGCGAACGGCGTCGGGCAGCAGGCGGTTCGCGACGATCGCGTCGACGTGGTACCCGAACAACGACAGGTACGTGTACGTCCGGCGCGCCTCGGCGAGGACGACGCGCTCCGCGTTGACGACGATGCGCGCGCTCGTCACGTCACCGTCGGTGAGGAGGTCGCGCACGCCGTCGAGGCGGTCGTAGAAGCGCCGCAGCGCGCCGAACACGTCGTCACCCGCGACCGGAAGCGTCGACACGCGCGACAGCAGCGGGCGGACCGCGCGTGTCACGCTGCGCGTGGCCGGGAACACGCGGTCCATGTACCAGCCCAGGACGTCGGGCAGCGACAGCAGCCGCACGGTCTCCGCGGTCGGCGCGCAGTCGACGACGACGACGTCGTACTCGCCCGACGTCGCGAACTCACGGATGTCCGCGAGCGCGAACACCTCGTCGAGCCCGGGGACGACCGACAGCTCCTCGGCCTCGACGGCACCGGCACCGGCCCAGTCGAGCAGCGTCACGACGTACTCCCGCACGGAGCCCCAGACGTCCTCGAGCCGGGCACGGGCGTCGAGCTGCTGACCGTGGAGGCCGCGTGCGATTGGCGTCGGGGCGTCGCCCAACGGGACGTCGAACGCGTCGGCGAGGGAGTGCGCGGGGTCGGTCGAGCACACGATCGTGCGCAGACCGGCGCGCGCGGTGAGCAGCGCGGTCGCGGCCGCGACGGTCGTCTTCCCGACGCCGCCCTTGCCCGTGAAGAGCAGGATGCGCATATACCGGCGGGAGGCTAGTGCCGTGTCACTCGTGCGAGGCCGAAACGGTCACGCGCGCTCGACTTCGCGCTTCAGCTCCTTCAGCGCGCTGCCCATGATCAACCCGGCCGCGCGCCGCTTGATGATCCCGGGCAGCGGGACCGACAGCTCGACGGCGAGGTCGTACGTGACACGCGTGCCGCCGCCGTCGGGCTCGAAGCGGTAGGCGCCGTCGAGCCGGCGGAGCATGTCGCCCTCGACGAGTGTCCACGAGAACGTGCCCGGCGCGTCGGCGTAGTCGTACGCGAGGACGTAGCGGATCGTCCGCCCCATCGCGGCGGCCCGGAACTCGACCCGAGTGCCGCGGCCCTCGGCGTCGCGCTCGACGACCTCGGCCTCCTTCACGTCCCGCGCCCACTCGGGGTAGCGCTCGAAGTCCGTCGCGACCTCGAAGCAGCGCGCCGGCGACGCGTCCGTCCGGATCCGCTCACTCACCTGGTCGGCCACCACGCCTCCTTCCCGGGGACGCGACAGTCTCGCCCCGACGGCGGTCGTCACGCACCGGACGCGGCGGGAAGACACCGTGGCGCGCCGCCCAGAGGCCGTTGAACCCGAGCGGCAGCATCGGGACGAGGACCCCGAACGGGTTCGACGCCGCCGTCCCCGCCGCGACGGCGATCGACGCGGCGAGCGCGCCGAACAGGTGCCACTGCACGCGCCGCGGTGCCGAACCCGCGAGGAAGTAGAGGTTCGACACGACGACGTTGTCGCCGCGCGTCGTGCGGGCCACTGCGATCGCGAACGACCAGATCCACACGAGCAACCCGATCGCGAACAGGCCGAGCGCGACCGCGATCGCGGTGTCGTCGAACGCCGTGAGGCCGGCCGCCGCCGGTACCGCGACGATCGCGAACAGCCCGACCGAGGCCCACGACGCGACCAGGATCCGGTCGCCGCGGTGGTCGTCGACCGGGACGGGCTGCGTCGCGGTCTTGGATGCGGGCCGCGCCGCGCCCGGCGTGCGGGCCCGCGCCGGCGCGGGCGCGGTGCGTGTCGCCGGTTGCTTCGGCCGGCCCGCCGGGCGCCGCTTCCCGCTCACCCCGCAGAGGCTACGGGATGCTCATCGCGTTCCGAGCAGCGGACCGACGTCGAGATCGCCCGCGGCAAGCGGCGCGAGCCGGCCGACGAGGACGTCGTACGAGAACTCGTCCACGGCGCGCCGCCGGCCCGCGTCTCCCATCGCGCCACGCCGCTCGTCGTCGCGCAGCAGGGCGTCGAGCACGCGCGCGAGCGCGGCGGTGTCGCGCGGCTCGACCACCACACCCGTGACGCCGTCCGCGACCGCCTCGTGCGCGCCGCCGCTGCGACCGGCGACGGCGGGGAGCCCGCTCGCAGCGGCTTCGAGGAACACGATCCCGAAGCCCTCCGCCTCGAGGCCGCCCCACCGCTCGCGGCACGGCATCGCGAACACGTCCGCGGCCCGGTACAGCGCGGGGAGGCGGTCGTCCGGGACCCGTCCGAGGAACCTCACGCGGTCGGCGACGTCGCGCGCCGCGGCGCGCCGCTCGAGGCGGGCGCGGTCGCGACCGCCGCCCGCGAGGACGAGTACCACCTCGTCGTCGAGCCGCGCGACGGCGTCGATCAACGCGTCGAACCCCTTGCGCGGCACGAGCCGGCTGACGCCGAGGATCACCGGTCGCGCGACGGGCAACGGGAACGACTCGCGAATCGAGTCGCGTTCGGCGGCGTCCGCCGCAGGCCGGAAGCGATCGATGTCCACACCGGGCGGCACCACGACGCCGCGCAACGCGCGCCGCGCCGTCCGCTCCGCCTGTCGCGCCGGATACGTCCCCGCCGCGACGACCGCCGCCGCGTGACGCAGCACCCACCGGCCGGCCGCGCCGCTGACGGGTACCCGTCCGTACACGGTGATCTCGGAGCCGTGCGCGACGACGGCGTACGGCGCGGCGCGCAGGCGCGGACCGATCGCGCCGACCGGGAGCATCGGATCGACGAAGACGACGTCGGCACGCAGCTCGCGCGCGAGCGCGTCGACGTCGCGCGTGAGCGACGGCGTCGGCAGCAGGAACGTCTGCTTCGTGCGCACGACGCGGTACGGCTGCTCGGTGTCGAAGGCCGCGTCACCGTCGTACGGCGTCGTCAGCACGGTCGTGTCCGCGGGCGGCAACCGCCGCCACAGCTCGTACAGGTACGACTGGATGCCGCCGAGCTTGGGCGGGAAGTCGTTCGTGACGAGCAGCGAGGGCAAGGGGTGGAACGAGGCGTCGCGACGCGTCAGACGTCGCTGCCGAGCAGCACGCGTGAGCGACCGGCGCGCACGGAGCGCAGCACCGCGACGCGCAGGTCCTCGTACGTGAGCCGGTACGTCGAACGGCACGCGCGCGTCGCGCACGTGTACGTCATCGCCTCACCGGGGAGGTCGCGACCGGACGCGACCCACGGACGACGCGGCCCACGAAGTCGCAACCGGCTGCGCCGGGCCGGCGCGCCGCGCGGGACGAGCTGCGGGCGGTAGAACACCCAACCCCGTCCGACGTCGACGCTCATCTCGTCGAGGACGTTCCCGCACCGGCCGCACAGCAGCGGCATCACGGGAATCGTGCCGAAGTCCTGCACGGCGTCCGGGAGCACGGGCCTGCAGTGTACCGACGGCATCGTGCGCGATCGCGGATCCACGCGCGGCTCGCGCGCGAGCGGCTATTCAGCGCGCGCGTGGGCGACGGCGCCGTCGAACGCGGTGGGTCCGTCGGCGAGCATCCGCCGGTACTGCATCAGCTGGCGCGGCCGGCTGCAGCCGAGCGCGCCCGTGAGGCAGCCGTCGCGGCCGAACAGCGCGACGAACCTCCGCTCCGCGGTCGTGCCGTGGACGATCTCGACGTCGTCGTCACCGGTCACGTGGCCGACGACCTGGATCTTCACGTCGTACTGGTCCGACCACACGAACGGCACCGGCGCGTACGGGTCGCCCGGTCCGTCACCGGCGAGCAGACGCCGCGCGGCCGCGACTCCCTGCTCCGTCGCGTTCGTCCAGTGCTCGAGACGCATCGAGGTGCCGAAGCGCGGGTTCGTCCAGCGGGCGAGGTCACCGGCGGCCACGACGCCGGGCGCGGCGAGGCACGTCTCGTCGCACACGACCCCGTCGGCGAGCGTCAGACCCGACCCCTCGAGCCATCGCGTCTCGGGCACCACGCCGATGCCGACCACCACGACGTCGGCGTCGATCGTCGTGCCGTCGTCGAGTCGCACGCGCTCGACGCGCCCGTCTCCCTCGATCGCCGCGACACCGACACCGCAGCGGAGGTCGACGCCGTGATCGCGGTGGATCGCGCCGAGGACCGCACCGATGACGGGACCGACGCCGCGCACGAGCGGCGCGGGCAACGCCTCGAGCACCGTCACGTCGAGCCCCCGCGCGCGACACGTCGCCGCGACCTCCGCGCCGATGAAGCCCGCACCCACGACCACGACGCGCGGGCGCCCGTCGAGCAGCTCGGCGATCGCGAGCGAGTCCTCGATCGTGCGCAGCGTGAAGACACCGGCCAACGGCGGCGTCGCGGGCAACGTGCGGGGCGTCGAGCCCGTCGCGACGACCAGGCCGTCGAACGGCAGCCGTTCGCCGTCGTGCAACGTGACCTCGCGCGTACCGAGGTCGAGCGCGGTCGCGCGCCGTTCGAGGCGCCAGTCGAGGTCCAGGTCGTCGAACGGCTGCCGGCGCAGCGCGAGCTGCTCGGGGCCCCACTCGCCCGCGAGCACCTGCTTCGACAGCGGCGGGCGGTCGTACGGCAGGTGCGGCTCCGCGCCGACGAGCACGAGCCGGCCGTCGTAGCCCTCGTGCCGGAGCGTCTCGACCGCGCGCAGCCCCGCGAGCGACGCGCCGACGACGACGACGGACCGCAACGACACCGATTTCTCCCCCGTTCACCCGCGCGAAGGGCGGAAACCCTAGCGGCGCACCCGTTGGCGAGATTGCTGACTCCGGCGTCATACTCTTCCGCCCACCGTCCCGGAGTCCGCCATGCCTTCCAGCGCCGCCCCGGTGGACGTGTCCGGTCGGCCGCTCGCCCTGCGCGACGTCGACATCGACGCGTTCCTGCACCCGAAGACCGTCGCCGTCATCGGCGCGTCGGAGAGCCTCAGCAAGCCGAACGGCGCGATGACCCGCAAGTTCAAGGCGTGGTCCGAGCAGCACGGCGCGACGTTCGTGCCCGTCCACCCCGAGCACGACGAGATCTACGGCGAGAAGGTCTACCGGAGCGTGTTCGACGTCCCCGGCGACATCGACCTCGCGATCATCCTTACGGGCGCGGCCGTCGACACGTTCGAGGAGGTGCTGCAGCGCAAGGCGAAGTTCGCGGTCATCTTCGCGGCCGGCTTCTCGGAGACGGGTGACGAGGGCGAGAAGCTCGAGGCGCGTCTCGACGGTCTCGTGCGCAGCGGCGACGTCCGCCTGCTCGGACCGAACACGAACCTCAACGCGTTCGAGGAGTTCCGCGCCGATCTCACGGGCCCGTCGATCGCGCTGGTGACCCAGAGCGGGCACCAGGGCCGTCCAGTGTTCCAGGGGCAGGAGATCGGCATCCGGCTCACGCACTGGGCCCCGACGGGCAACGAGGTCGACCTCGAGTTCGCGGACTTCGCCGCGTACTTCGCCGACCAGGACGAGGTCGGTGTCGTCGCCGCGTACATCGAGGGCTTCAAGGACGGCCGCACGCTGATGCTCGCGGCGGACCACTGCGCGCGGCTGCGCAAGCCGATGGTGATCGTCAAGGTCGGTCGCACCGACGAGGGCACGTCGATGGCGAAGGCCCACACCGGTCACCTGACCGGCTCCGACGCCGTCACGTCCGCGGTCTTCCGGCAGTTCGGGATCACGCGCGTCGACGGTCTCGACGAGCTGCTCGACACCGCGGCCGCGCTCGCGAGGACCCGCCCCCGCGACGGCGAGCTGCCTTCGTGGCTGTCAGGCGGCGACCGGAGCAGCCCGAAGGGTGCGAAGGGAGCTCGCGGGAGCGGCGAGCTTGCGAGCGCGACCAGCGCGACCAGAGAGCCCGGCGTCGCGATCTACGCGATCTCCGGCGGGACGGGCGCGCACATGGCGGACATGGCCGCGGCCGCGGGACTGCGACTGCCCGAGCTGACGAAGGAGACGCAGCGCGCCCTGCACGACGGACTCATCCCGTCGTACCTGCGCGTCAGCAACCCGGTCGACTGCGGCGGACCGCCGGTGATGACACCCAAGGGCCGCAAGATCCTCGACCTCATCGTCGCCGACCCGAACGTCGACGTGATCATCTGCCCGATCACCGGCGCGCTCGAGACGATGTCGCAACCGCTGGCGCGCGACCTCGTCGCGGTCGCGCAGACGACGGACAAGCCGATCTTCGTGATCTGGGGCTCGCCCGTCGGCACCGAGCCTGCGTACCGCGACGTGCTCCTGCAGTCGCAACTGCCCGTCTTCCGCACGTTCCACAACTGCGTGCAAGCCGTGAAGGCCTACGTCGACTACTGGCGGTTCGCGCAGCGCTACCGGTCGCCGTTCGACGATGCGCCCACCGAGCCGCTGCCCGCGGCGAAGAGGGCGCGCCGGATCCTCCGCGACGCGGAGCCGGGCGACGGGTTGTCGGAGCACGCGTCGAAGCAGGTGTTGAAGGCGTACGGCATCAAGTCGTCCCGCGACGTGCTGTGCGAGAGCGCGACGGCCGCGGTGAGGGCCGCGCAGTCGCTCGGGTTCCCCGTGGTGATGAAGGTGTCGTCTCCGGACCTGCTGCACAAGAGCGACCTCGGCCTCGTGAAGGTCGGCGTCGACTCCGCCAAGCAGGTGCGCGCGATCTACGACGAGCTCATGACGCGTGCACGGCGCGCGGGCGGCAAGCGCGTGCGCATCGACGGCGTGCTCGTGTCCGAGATGGTGACGGGCGGCGTCGAGACCGTCGTCGGCGTCTCCCAGGACCCGCTGTTCGGGCCGGTCGTGATGGTCGGGCTGGGCGGCATCTTCGTCGAGGTCCTGAAGGACGTCACCTTCCGCGTCCCGCCGTTCGACCGCGACGAGGCCGAGCGCATGCTGCACGAGCTGCAAGGCTTCCCTTTGCTCGAAGGCGTGCGCGGCGGCAAGCCTGTCGACGTCGGCGCGCTCGTCGACGTCGTCATGAAGGTGCAGCGCCTCGCGCTCGACCTCGCCGGCGACGTCGCCGAGCTCGACGTCAACCCGCTCGTCGTGCGGCCGCGCGGTGCGGTCGCCCTTGATGCACTCGTGGTCAAGAAGTAGCGAGAGGAACCAATGAAGATCGTCGACGATGCCGTGCGCGACAAGGCCGACGAGGAGCTCCTGTCGCGGCTCGACAACGGCGTGCTGTGGCTGACGCTGAACCGCGCGAACAGCGGCAACGCCATCCCGTACTACGTGCGCGACCGGCTCATCGAGCACTTCCGCGACGCGCACGCCGACCTCGCCGTGCGGGCGATCGTCCTCACCGCCGCGGGTGAGCGTCACTTCTGCACGGGCGCGGACCTCGCGGTGCGCCCGGATCCCGCGCCGCAGCCCGAGGGCGCGCCCGAGCGCGTCCCCGGCACCGCCATCAACATGATGAAGGCGGGCTTCCAGCAGCTGATGGAGACGATGCAGGACTGCGAGAAGCCGATCGTCTGCGCGCTCAACGGCACCGCGGCGGGCGGCGGGGCGATGCTCGTCCTCGCGTCGGATCTCGTGATCGCGGCCGAGAACGCGAAGATCATCCAGGTGTTCGTGCGGCGCGGGCTGATCCCCGACGGCGGCAGCGCGTACCTGCTCCCCCGCCTCGTCGGGCTGCACAAGGCGAAGGAGCTCGTGTTCTTCGGCGACGACCTGTCGGCGACGGACGCCGAGCGTCTCGGCATCGTCAACAAGGTCGTGCCCGCCGACCAGTTGCAGGACACCGCGAAGGAGTGGGCCGAGCGGCTCGCGTCCGGCCCGACGAAGGCGATCGGCTGGGCGAAGCGCCTCCTGCAGGACGCGTCGACGCTCGACCGCGGCGCGTTCCTGCGGGAAGAGGGCACCTACGTCGAGCTCGTCGGCGGCACCGAGGACTCCAAGGAGGGTGTCGCCGCGTTCATGGAGCGCCGCCCGACGGAGTTCAAGGGATGGTGACGATCGTTCATGCGTCGGCAAGCCGTGCTGAGCGCGGTTCTTCGACGCATGAAGCGCGCCCGGCATGAGCGGGCCGCTGACCGACAAGACCGCGATCGTCGGGATCGGGCAGACGACCCTCGGCAAGGGTCTCCCCCAGTCGGAGCTCGAGCTCGCGTGCATCGCGATCAAGAACGCGCTCGACGGGTGCGGCATCGCGCCGTCGGAGGTCGACGGGCTGGCGTCGTACACCATGGAGCAGAACCGCGAGGTCGACGTCGCCCGCAACGTCGGCATGGGTGAGATCACGTGGTTCAGCCAGATCGGCTTCGGCGGCGGCGCGGGGTGCGGCGTCGTCGGGCAGGCCGCGATGGCAGTCGTGACGGGCCAGGCCGAGATCGTCGTCGCGTGGCGGGCCCGCAAGCGGGCGGCCGCGACGAGCCGGCCGTGGGCCCAGATCGAGCAGCGTGTCGGCGGCGACCACCAGTGGTCGCGACCGTTCGGGTTGCTGCGCCCCGTCGACGAGATCGCGATGCTCACCCGTCGGTACATGCACGAGTACGGCGGCACGCGCGACCACCTCGCCAACGTCGCGCTCGCGGCGCGCAAGCACGCCAACCGCAACCCGGCAGCGACCATGTACGAGCGACCGTTGACGCGCGAGCAGTACATGGAGGCGCGCTGGATCTCCGAGCCGCTGTGCCTCTTCGACAACTGCCTCGAGACCGACGGCGCGCTCGCCGCGGTGATCACGTCGGCGGAGCGCGCGCGTGACCTGCCGAACAAGCCCGCGTACATCCACGCGTTCGCGCAGAGCATCCCGCCGCAGCACCAGACGATGACGAACTACTTCACCGACGACCCGCTGCGGGGCCCCGCGTGGGCGTGCGCGCGCAAGCTCTGGTCGACGTCGGACTTCACGCCTGCCGACATCAAGGTCGCCCAGCTCTACGACGCGTTCAGCCCGCTGATCATCCTGTCGCTCGAGGGCTACGGGTTCTGTGAGCGCGGCGAGGGCGGACCGTTCACCGACGACGGCGCGATCGAGCTCGGCGGCCGGCTGCCGGTGAACACGTCCGGTGCGGGGATGAGCGAGGCGTACGTGCACGGCTTCAACCTGATCACCGAGGGCGTCCGGCAGGTGCGCGGTACCTCGACCGCGCAGGTCGAGGGGACGGACAACTGCCTCGTCACGAGCGGCGAGGGCGTACCGACGAGCGCGCTCGTCCTGAGGAGCTGACGTGACCGCCGTGCAACCCGGTCAGCAGTCGGGCTTCGTGCTCCCGCTGCTCGAGGGGGACGAGGGCGCCGAGTTCTGGCAGGGGTGCGCCCGTCACGAGCTCCTCGTGCAGGTGTGCGGGAACTGCGGACGTCGCCGCATGCCGCCCCGGCCGATGTGCCCGTACTGCCACTCCACGGAGCGGCGGTGGGAGCCGACGTCGGGACGCGCCACCGTGTGGTCCTACGTCGTCGCGCACCCGCCGCTGCTCCCCGCGTACGGAGCGCTCGCGCCCTACAACGTCGTGGTCGTCGCGCTCGACGAGGAGCCGGGGATCCGCTTCGTCGGGAACCTCGTCCCCGCCGAGGACGGCGCGATCAACGAGGTCGACCGGGCGACGATCGAGATCGGCATGCCGGTACGGGTCGTGTTCCAACCGGTGGGCGACGTCACGTTCCCCCGCTGGACGCCCGTCTGATCACGACGCGACGTCGATCGCTCCGCTCCCGCTCGGCTCCTTCCGCTCGGCTGCGCCTCGCTCCATCCGCTCCGCTCGCTACGCGAGACGACGCCGGGCGCCGGGTCGCGGGAGGGGGAGTTCGCGCGGACCCGACGCGGCGGCGTCGAGAACAGATGGGCGCGTGGTGCGCGCCGCGGATCTGGTGTCGTCAGGCGGCCTGACGGGCGACGGCGGAACGCCGGGCCCGCAGGGCGTTGAGGACCTGCTCCCACTCGAGCTGGCGGGCCACCCACGTGAGGGCGTGCTGGCGGCGCTCGGCCTCCCGGCGGGTCTCGATGCTGGTCGGGGCTGCGGTCATGCTCGTTCGTCCTCGTTCAGCTTGCGCTGCGGTGCACAAGCACTGTGTGTTCGTACTGTGTAACAATCGGCACGTGAGCGTGTTCCCTGAAAGTATTTACTCTCACAGTCCGTACTGTCAAGTACGTGACGGGAGTCACCGACAGGGCGGGTGCGGGGCGCGAGCATGAGACCCGTGGCCGAGACGCAGTGGCGGATCGACGACCTGGCGCACCGGGCCGGCCTGACCGTCGACACCATCCGCTTCTACCAGCGTGAGGGCCTCCTTCCCCCGGCCGCCCGCTCGGGCCGGACGAAGGTGTACGGCCCCGAGCACCTGGAGCGGCTCGAGCGCATCCGCGACCTGCAGGAGCGCCGCTTCTCGCTCGCCGCGATCCGGGCCCTGCTCGATGCCGACCGCCCCGGGATGATCGACGGGATCTTCGGCTCGACCGGGCCCGACTACGACTTCGACACGCTCGTGGAGCGGTCCGGGCTCGAGCGCGACCTCGCGCAACGGTTCCGTGAGGTCGGGCTGCTGCGGGACCCGGGCGAGTTCGGCCGCGACGCGTACGACGGCGCCGATCTCGACGTGCTGCGCGCGGCGGCCGAGCTGCGCAAGGTCGGACTGCCGGCCGACATCGTCGTCGAGCTCGTGTCCATCTATGTCGTCGGCGTCGAGCAGATGCAGTCGCAGGTCGTCGGTCTGTTCCGCGGTGAGCGCGGACCGGCGTGGCAGCCGGGCGAGCTGGAGGCGTTCCAGAACCAGGCCGCGGCGTCGGCGGCGAACCTCCTGCCGATCGTCGGTCGCATCGTCGAGTACGTGCACCAGCGCACGCTGCAACGCCTGACCCTCGCCGCCGTCGAGCGCGAGCGTGCCGAGCACGGAAAGGCCGACTCGCGCGACGACGTCACCGACGAGGTCCCCGCCGTCGAACGCTGAGACGCGACGCGCGGCGCGCTACGCGTCGTCGAGGTGGAAGACCCGGGCCGCGTTCCCGCCGATGATCGCCTCGCGCTCCTCCTTCGGGAGGCCGCCCATCGTCTCCTCGATCACCTTGCGCGAGTGCGGCCAGTCGTTGCCGTGGTGCGGGTAGTCGCTCGACCACATCATGTTCTCGACGCCGACCTTGTGGCGCAGGTCGATGCCCGAGCGGTCGGTGATGAACGAGGCGCACATGTTGCGGTACCAGTACGTCGAGGGCGGCTCGGAGATCGGCAGCTCGCCCCACGACCGGTTGCGCCAGAACTTGTCGTCCATCATCTCGAGAAAGTGCGGGATCCACCCGACGCCCGTCTCGATCCACGCGATCCGCAGCTCGGGGAACCGCTCGAACACGCCGGTGAAGATCATCTGGGAGATGTTCGCCGGCACCATCGAGAAGACGTTGCCGAGACCGCCGACGGCCTTCGCCTTCGCGGCCTCGCCCTTCCCGCCGTAGATGCTCTGCGTCCCCTGTGACGCGGCCTTGCGCTGCGCCTGACGCTGCGCGCGCGACACGACGTTGATGTGGATGGAGATCGGCATCCCCTCGTCGCATGCCGCGGCCCAGAACGGGTCGTCCGCGGTCGAGACCGCGTTGTTGCCCGAGGGCCAGTTCGACACGACGACGCCCTTCGCGCCGCGCGCCTTCGCCTTGCGGAGGCCGTCGACCGCGCTGTCGATCCCGAGCGACGGGATCTGCGCGAGCGCGATGAGGCGTGTGGGGTCGGGCGCGCAGAACTCGTCGAAGAGGAAGTCGTTGTACGCCTGCACGCCGGCGAGCACGAAGTCGTCGTCCTCGTCGCCAAGGAAGTGCCCGATGGTGCGCTGCGGCGCGTAGAGGAACTCGGCGTCGACGCCGTCCGCGTCCATGTCCTTCAGGCGCTCCGCGCCGTTGTAGCAACCGGGGCGCGCCTCGTCGTAGGTGACGCCCGTCCACCGGAACTGGTCGAACGGCATGCCCGGCGTCGCGGTCAGTCCGATCGGGTCGGGCGCGGCCGCGCCGGCGAACTGCCAGGCATCGCCGCCTTCGGCGTCCTTCACGAGTTGCGGCGCCTTGTCCTGGTACTTCTTCGGGAGGTGGTTCTTCCAGATGTCGGGCGGCTCGAGGATGTGGCAGTCCGCGTCGACGATGCGGTACTTCGACATGGAGCACGTCCTTTCGATCTCGCACGTCGATCTCGAGCGCCGCCGGAGCGCCCGACGGGAGACGGGGCGCGGCGTCGAGCGGCGTCCCGATTGTGGAGTTCCCTGACGCGCGTGTCAACTCTGATGCACCGTCAGAACCGTGCTCCCGAGTGGTCGTGGAACCGGCGTTAGGGTGACGCCCGCGTCAGGTGCGCGAGCGGCGAGCTCGCGCCGCGCGACCAGGGGCTGCGCGAGCGGGGAGCTTGCGAGCGCGACCAAAGGCTCAGACGGGAGCGTGATGGCCGAGCGACTGCTCGAAGGCGTGTTCGTGGTCGACCTCGCGGCCGAGCCGGCCGCGATGACGAGCCGGGTCCTCGGCGATCTCGGCGCGCACGTCGTGAAGGTCGAGCCGCCCGAGGGCGACCCGCTACGCGTGGAGACGCACCGGTTCGCGGCCTGGAACGCGGGCAAGGAGAACGTGCGCGTCTCCGGACCCGACGACGCCGAGCTCGACGCGCTGCTCGCGCGTGCCGATGTCGTCGTCGACACGCCCACGCACCCCGGGGCGTGGCGCATCGACCCCGCGCGGGCGCCGCACGCCGTGTGGGTGAGCGTCACGCCGTTCGGTCTCGACGGGCCGCGCGCGTCGTGGCGGGCGTCGGACCTCGGCGTGATGGCCGCGAGCGGGAACATGTTCTGCACGGGCGATCCCGATCGCGCGCCCGTGCGCTGCACCGAGCCGTCGGGCTATGCGCACTCCGCCCCCGAGGCCGCGTTCGCCGCGCTGACCGCGCTCGCCTCGGGCCGGCCGCAGCGCGTCGACCTCTCGATGCAGGAGGTCGTCCTGATCGCGAACATGACCGCGCCCGCCAACTACCCGAAGACCGGGTTCCGGGGGTCGCGTCGCGGGGCGAACATCGGCCGTACGCGCGAGATCTGGCCGACGCTCGACGGCTACGTCTCGTTCGGCCTGCGCGGGGGCAAGGCACGCGTGCCGAGCCTCGAGACGCTCACGAAGCTCGTCGCCGCGGACGGGATCGAGGCGACGGTGATGACCGAGCGCGACTGGTCAGAGTTCGCACCCAACACCGCGACCGACGAGGAGCTCGCCGCGATCGAGCGCGCGGTCGGTGAGTACTTCGCGCGCCACACGAGCCAGGAGCTGTACGAGATCGCGTGCGAGACGAACCTGATGCTCGCGCCCGCGAACTCGCCGAAAGAGATCTACGCGAGCAAGCAGCTCGAGGCCCGCGACTTCTTCGGTCCGGTCGGCGACTACGAGCGGTTCCCGCGCTCGTTCGTCGCGGTCCGCAGCGTGGACGGGAACGCGGCCCCGGCCGAACCCCGACCCCCTTCCCGCGTTGGGACAGAAACGCGGCGTATGGCCGACAAAGTGTCCCAACGCGGTGACGGGCTCGGGGCCTGGGCGGGGGTCAACATCCTCGAGTTCGGGTCGGGCGCGGCGGGGCCGATCGCGACGCGCTACTTCGTCGAGCACGGTGCGACGGTGTTGCGCGTGGAGTCGAAGAGCCGGCCCGACTTCCTGCGCGTCTACGCGCTCGGGCCCGACAACCCGCATGGGCTCGAGGGCGCGCCGATGTACGACGGCCTGAACGTCGGCAAGCGCAACGTCACGTTCAACCTGAAGAACCCCGCGGCGGTCGACCTGGTGAAGCGACTGGTCGTCGAGTGGGCCGACGCGGTCGCCGAGAACTTCGCGCCGCGCGCGATGCGCGGGTTCGGGCTCGACTACGACACGCTCGCACGCGAGAAGCCCGACCTCGTCATGATCAGCGCGTGCCTGAACGGTCAGACGGGCCCGTACCGCGACTACCCGGGGTTCGGCAGCCAGGGGTCCGCGCTTTCGGGCTTCAACTGGCTGACGGGATGGCCCGACCGCGAGCCCGTCGGCCCGCACGGGACGATCACGGACTCGCTCGCGCCCCGCTTCGTGTCGACCGCGCTCGCGGCCGGTCTGCTCTACCGCGCGCGCACGGGGCGGGGCGTGTACCTCGACCTGTCGCAGGTCGAGGCCGCGATGTGGTCGCTCACGCCGTGGCTGCTCGCGTACGAGCACGACGGTGTGATCGGTGTGCGCGACGGCAACCGGTCGTCGCGCGCCGTGCCCCACGGTGCGTTCCCGTGCACCGGCGACGACCGCTGGGTCGCGATCGCCGCGTGGACCGACGACGAATGGGCCCGCCTCGCGGAGATCATCGGTGTGGACGATCCGTCGCTCGCGACGTTCGACGCCCGCCGCGTGCGCATCGACGAGGTCGAGGCGGCGGTGTCCGCGTGGACGCGCACGCGTACGCGTGAGGAGGTCGCCGATCGGCTGCAGGCGGCCGGGATCGAGGCCGTGCCGGTCCAGGACTTCGGGGACCTCCACGACGACCCGCAGATCGCAGCGCGCGACCACTTCGTGCGTCTCACGCACCCCGTGATGGGGCCGGGCCTCTACGAGCGCAACGGGTTCCGGCTCTCGGACGCGCCGAGCGGCTACGACCGTTCGGGCCCGACGCTCGGTCAGGACAACGACTGGGTCCTCGGCGACCTGCTGGGCCTGTCGCCCGACGAGCAGGAGAAGCTCCGCGCCGACGGCGCGGTCGAGTAGCGCGCCGTACCATCCGGCGCGTGCGCGGCACGCACGGCGGGGAGGACGACGACCTCGTCGTCATCGACCTCGACGGCGAGGAGCCCGCGTCCGCCGCCCGCACGCCTTCACTCACCCACCCGCGGCACGAGCGGCGCATGCATGCGATCGCCGCGCTGACAGTCGTGGCAGTTGTCGCCGTCGCCGCGCTCGTGACGGTGCGCGCGGAGCACCACAGGCATCACGCGCTGCTCCCCTTCGCGACGGGCACCGCGCTGGTGACCGCGGATGGCACGACGCTCCGGCGCGTCGACGTCGACACGGGTGCCGAACGCACCGCGCGCTACGACGCGCTCGCGCAACCGGGCCCTGTGACCCTGACGCTCGCGACCCACGACGCGCTCGTTGCCGCCCTCCCTTCCACGCCGAACTCCCCCGTCCTCTCCACGTACCTGGTGCCTGCGGACCTTGCCGGCACGCCGGTTCCGGTCGCGACGAGCGCGGACGCGCTCGTCGCCGCGCCCGACGGCCGTCATGTGGTCCTGGCCAAGAGCGGTAGCGGCAACCTCTTCGCGGTCGACGTACACGGCCACGTCGTGGAGGAACCGAGCGGGGACACGCTCTACCCGTCGCCCCTCGCCGCGCTGCGAGATGGGTTCGTGACCGCGGGGTGGAGCTTCCACGAGCTCGACGGCGACACGACGCTCGTGCGCGACGGCCGGGTGATCGGTGCGGGTGGGACGCGCGTCGCGTGGGTGCGCGCGTGTGACGCGACACGCTGTCCGCTCGTCGTCACCGACGTCGACGGCGGCGCCGACCGCTCCTTTGCCGAGCCCGCGCTCGCGCCGCTCCTGTCCCCCTACTTCGCGGCGGGCGTCTCGATGAACACCGAGCTGTTGGGGCGCGTCTCGAGCGACGGGCGTGATCTCGTGGTCGTCGGTCCGGACCGCTCGGTCGTGGTCGTCGACCTCGACACCGGCGCGGCCCAACGCCTGCGCGTCCGCGCGTTCGACCTCCACGCGGTCGCGTGGTCGCCCGACGGCCGTACGCTGTTCGTGCTCGACACGGGATCGCGCCGACCGCGGCTCGTCGCGGTGGTCCCCGAGACCGGCGCGACGCACGCACTCCGCACGCGCATCGGCACGGGGACGGCGTCGCTCGTCGCCGTGCCCGGCCCGAGACAGGGACCGAGACGCGCGACGGCACCCGAGCCG